>JBCNOX010000099.1:0-12308 GCA_039593645.1 Pseudoduganella sp. | reverse complement strand
TACTACCGTTTTACCCAGGACTGCCCGGCCGGTAACTACGCCGACCTGCGCGCCGCCGGCATCGAGCTGGAAGGCGGCAAGAAGGGCGGCTGGAGCAGCTTCAAGCTGGCCGCAGTCAACTATCGCGTATGGATGCTGTTCGTAACGTACGGCGCCTGCTTCGGCGTGGAGATCTTCATCCACAACATCGCCGCCACCTATTACGTCGACACCTTCAAGCTCACCCTGCCGCAGGCCGGCATGGCGGCTGGCAGCTTCGGCCTGCTGGCGCTGTTTGCCCGTGCGCTCGGCGGCTGGGTGTCCGACAAGGCCGCAGCCCGCGGCAGCCTGAATAGCCGCGTCACCCTGCTGTTCGCGATGATGCTGGGCGAGGGCATCGGCCTGCTGTTCTTCTCGAAGGCGGACAGTGTGCTGCTCGCCGTGATTTCGATGCTGGTGTTCGGCCTGTTCACCCACATGGCATGCGGCGCGACCTACGCCCTGGTGCCATTCATTGACAAGCGCGCACTTGGTGGCGTCGCCGGCATCATCGGCGCTGGCGGCAATGTGGGCGCCGTAGCGGCAGGCTTCCTGCTGAAAGGCGTCGGCAACACCCAGCAGACCCTGTGGATCCTCGGCGTGCTGGTCGCCATCTCCGCCCTGTGCGCGCTGGGTGCGCGCTTCAGTGAAACCACCGTCAAAGAATACGCCATTGCAGGAGCAGCAGCATGAAGATCGTCGTCATCGGCCACGGCATGGTTGGCCACCAGTTCCTGAAGTCCCTGCCGGCGGGCAGCGCCGAAGTCACCATCCTGTGCGAAGAACCGCGTCCGGCCTACGACCGCGTGCACCTGTCCGAGTTCTTCAGCGGCAAGAGCGCCGACGAACTGTCCCTGGTGGAGCCGGGCTTCTTCGACCGCGAAGACATGGTGCTCAAACTGAACGGCCGCGCCATCGCCATCGACCGTAACGCGCACACCGTCACCACCAACAGCGGCGACGTGCTGGCCTATGACAAGCTGGTGCTCGCCACCGGTTCCTTCCCCTTCGTGCCGCAGATCGACGGCAAGGACCGCAAGGACTGCTTCGTCTACCGCACCATCGAAGACCTGGAAGCCATGCAGGAATGCGGCGCCCGCTCGAAGACTGGCGTGGTGATCGGCGGCGGCCTGCTCGGCCTGGAATGCGCCAAGGCGCTGAAGGACATGGGCCTGCAAACGCACGTGGTCGAGTTCGCGCCGCGCCTGATGGCCGTGCAGGTCGACGATGGCGGCGGCCGCGTGCTGCGCAAGAAGATCGAAGACCTGGGCGTGACGGTCCATACCGGCAAGAACACCACCGCCATCGTGGCAGGTGAAAGCGGTACCCACCGCATGCTGTTCGCCGACGGCACTGCGCTCGACACCGACATGATCGTGTTCTCCGCCGGCATCCGTCCGCGCGACTACCTGGCGCGCGAATGCGGCCTGGAAGTCGGTCCGCGCGGCGGCATCGCCATCAACAACCACTGCCAGACCAGCGACCCGGACGTCTACGCCATCGGCGAATGCGCCCTGTGGAACGGCCAGGTCTTCGGCCTGGTGGCGCCAGGCTACGACATGGCCCGCGTGGCAGCGCGCCACATCACCGGCGACAGCGCTGCCGAATTCACCGGCGCCGACATGAGCACCAAACTGAAGCTGATGGGCGTGGACGTAGCCAGCATTGGCGACCCGCACGCCAAGGCGGAAGGCGCGCGCAGCTACCAGTTCACCGACGAGCGCAAGCAGGTGTACAAGAAGATCGTGGTGTCCGACTGCGGCAAGTACCTGCTGGGTGGCGTGATGGTGGGCGATGCCGGCGAATACGGCACGCTGCTGCAGATGATGCTGAACAAGATCGAATTGCCGGAAGCGCCGGAATTCCTGATCCTGCCGCAATCGGATGGCAAGGCCAAGCCGGGCCTGGGCGTGGATGCACTGCCGGCCGGCGCCCAGATCTGCTCCTGCAACGACGTATCGAAAGGCGCCATCTGCGAGGCTGTTGCCGGCGGCGCCACCAGCATCGGCGCCATCAAGAAATGCTGCGGCGCCGGCACTTCCTGCGGCGGATGCGTGCCCCTGGTGACCCAGATCATGAAGGCCGAGATGAAAAAGCTCGGCATGGACGTGAACAACCACGTCTGCGAACACTTCCCGCATTCGCGCCAGGAACTGTTCCACCTGATCCGCGTCGGCCAGATCAAGACTTTCGAAGACCTGCTCGCGCGCCACGGCAAAGGCCTGGGCTGCGACGTTTGCAAGCCGCTGGCGGCCAGCATCTTCGCCACCTGCTGGAACGACTTCGTGCTGAAGAAAGAACACGCCAGCCTGCAGGATTCCAATGACTACTTCCTGGGCAATATCCAGAAGGACGGCACCTACTCGGTGGTACCGCGCATGCCGGGCGGCGAAGTGACGCCGGAAGGCCTGATCGCTGTCGGCCAGGTCGCCAAGAAATACGGCTTGTACACCAAAATTACCGGCGGCCAGCGCGTCGACCTGTTCGGAGCCCGCGTCGAGCAGCTGCCGCTGATCTGGGAAGAACTGATCGCCGCCGGCTTCGAGACCGGCCACGCCTACGGCAAGTCGCTGCGCACGGTGAAGTCCTGCGTCGGCTCCACCTGGTGCCGCTACGGCGTCGACGATTCCGTCGGCCTGGCCATCGAGCTGGAAAACCGCTACAAGGGCCTGCGCACCCCGCACAAGATCAAGTTCGGCGTGTCCGGCTGCACGCGCGAGTGCGCCGAAGCGCAGGGCAAGGACGTCGGCATCATCGCCACCGAAAAAGGCTGGAACCTCTACGTGTGCGGCAACGGCGGCATGAAGCCACGCCATGCCGAGCTGCTGGCCTCCGACCTGGACAAGGCCACCCTGGTGACCTACATCGACCGCTTCCTGATGTTCTACAGCCGTACCGCCGACCGCCTGCAGCGCACCAGCACCTGGCGCGAAAACCTCGAAGGCGGCCTGGATTACCTGAAGGACGTGATCATCAACGACAAGCTGGGCATCAACGCCGAACTGGAGCAAGACATGCAGCGCGTGGTCGACACCTACGCCTGCGAATGGAAAGAGGCCGTCAACAACCCTGAAACGCGCGCCCGTTTCCGCCACTTCGTCAACAGCCCGGAAGCAGACAGCAATGTGATCTTCATGGAAGAACGCGGCCAGATCCGCCCCGCCACCGTGGAAGAACGCAAGCGCATTCCTATCAAAGCCATCGCATAAGGAGAGTAGCCATGCATCGTGACCAATCCGCCTCCGCCTGGACCGCCATTTGCGACGTCGACCAGATTGTGCCGAACACCGGCGTCTGTGCCCTGCTGCAGGGCCAGCAGGTAGCGGTGTTCCACCTGCACGACGGCAGCGAACCGCGCGTTTTCGCCATCGGCAACTACGACCCGAACTCCGAGGCCTCCGTGCTGTCGCGCGGCCTGGTGGGCAACCTCGGTGAACGCATCGTCGTCGCCTCGCCGATCTACAAGCACCACTTCGACCTGCAGACCGGCGAATGCCTGGAAGCGCCGGAACACTCGGTGCCGACCTGGCCGGCTCGCATCGAAGGCGGAAAGGTCTGGGTCGGGGCATGAAGCCCGCACTGGTCGTTGTCGGCAACGGCATGGCCGGCATGCGTACGGTCGAAGAGCTGCTCAAGCTCGCGCCGGACATGTACGACATCACCGTCTTCGGCGCCGAGCCGCACGGCAATTACAACCGCATCCTGCTGTCGCCGGTGCTGGCGGGCGAGAAGACGGTCGACGACATCATGCTGAACACGCGCGAGTGGTACGAGCAAAACCGCATCACCCTGCACACCGGCGACCCGGTCGAGTACATCGACCGCAAGCGCCGCCTGGTGCGTGCCCGCTCCGGCCTGGAAGTGCGCTATGACCGCCTTTTGCTGGCGACCGGATCGCGCCCCTTCATTATTCCGGTGCCGGGCCATGAGCTGCCGGGCGTACTGGCCTTCCGCGACATCCAGGACGTGGAATCGATGCTGGAAGCCGCGCGAAATCATCGCCATGCCGTCGTGATCGGCGGCGGCCTGCTGGGCCTGGAGGCCGCCAACGGCCTGCAGCGCCAGGGCATGCACGTCACTGTGGTGCACGTAACCGACTCGCTGATGAACCAGCAGCTCGACAAGCCCGCTGCCCAGTTGCTGCAAAAAGCCCTGGAAGCCAAGGGCCTGACCTTCCGCATGGAAGCGCAGACCAGCGAAATCGTCGGTCCCGACCGCGCAACCGCCGTGCGTTTTGCGGACGGCAGCGAAATCCCGGCCGACCTGGTGGTGATGACTGCCGGCGTGCGACCGAACATCGAGCTGGCCAAGCGCAGCGGCCTGCATTGCGAGCGCGCCATCGTGGTGGACGACACCTTGCAAACCTTCGACCCGCGCATCTACGCTGTCGGCGAATGCGTGCAGCACCGCCGCTCCACCTTCGGCCTGGTGGCGCCGATCTGGGAGCAGGCGCGCGTGTGCGCCGCCCACCTGGCAGGCGCCGGCCACCGCCGCTACGTGCAGCAGGTCACTCCTACACGCTTAAAGGTGACCGGTGTCGACCTCTATTCGGTCGGCGACTTCATCGGCGGCGAGGGCAGCGAAGACCTGGTGCTGCGCGATCCGCGCCGCGGCGTCTACAAGCGCCTGGTGCTCGACAGCGGCCGCATCACCGGCGCCGTGCTGTATGGCGACGTGCAGGATGGCCCGTGGTACTTCGACCTGATCCAGAACCGCACCGACATTTCGTCGATGCGCAACCATCTTTTGTTTGGGCAGGCGCTTTGCGCGCAGGCTGCGTGAATTCATGATTAAGACGACGTGCGCCTATTGTGGTGTGGGTTGCGGTGTCACGGCGACGCCGCGTGCGGGTGGCGGTTTCGATATTGCCGGCGACGCCGCGCATCCCGCCAACCAGGGGCGCCTGTGCGTGAAGGGTTCGGCGCTGGGCGAGACCATCGGCCTCGAAGGCCGCCTGCTGTACCCGATGATGCGCGAGCGCCGCGGCGACGGGCCGCTGCAGCGCGTGGCATGGGGCGAAGCGCTGGACCACGTGGCTGACAAATGGCGCGCCATCATCGACGAACACGGCCCGGATGCCGTGGCTTTCTATGTCTCCGGCCAGTTGCTGACCGAAGACTATTACGTCGCCAACAAGCTGGTGAAAGGCTATATCGGCACTGCCAATATCGACACCAACTCGCGCCTGTGCATGTCGTCCGCGGTCGCCGGCCATAAGCGCGCGTTTGGCGAAGACGTGGTGCCGGTCAATTATGACGACATCGATCACGCCGACATGGTGGTGCTGGTCGGCTCCAACCTGGCATGGTGCCACCCGATCCTGTTCCAGCGCCTGACGCGCGCGAAAGAAGCTCGTCCAGATCTGAAGATCGTCGTAGTCGATCCGCGCCGCACCGCGACCTGCGAACTTGCCGACCTGCACTTGCCGATCAAGCCCGGCACCGACGTCTGGCTGTTCAACGGTTTGCTCAGCTACCTGTCGCGCATCGGCGCGGTCGACCCGGACTTTGTCTCGGCCCACACCAGCGGACTCGAAGACGCGCTGGCCGTCGCTACGCTGACACCGGAAGAAGTTGCGCGCGCCTGCCGCGTCAACCTGCAGGATTTAATGGAGTTCTACGAGTCCTTCGCTGCAACCGCGAAAGTGATCACCGGCTTCTCGATGGGCGTCAACCAGTCCAGCGCCGGCACCGACAAAGTGAACAGCATCATCAACTGCCACCTGATCGGCGGCCGCATCGGCAAGCAGGGCATGGGCCCGTTCTCGATCACCGGCCAGCCGAACGCCATGGGCGGGCGCGAAGTGGGCGGCCTGGCTAATATGCTGGCGGCACACCTGGATCTGGACAACGCAGCCCACCGCGACGCCGTGCAGGCCTTCTGGGAATCGCCGCGCATCGCATCGCGTCCAGGCCTGAAGGCCGTTGACCTGTTCGAAGCTATTGAGGCCGGCAAAGTGAAGGCTGTATGGGTGATCGCCACCAACCCCGTGGTCAGCCTGCCGAACGCCGACCAGGTGCGCCGCGCGCTGGAACGCTGCGAACTGGTGGTGGTATCCGACGTGGTGCGCGACACCGACACCAATGCCTACGCCGACGTCCTGCTGCCCGCGCTGGCATGGGGTGAAAAAGACGGCACCGTCACGAACTCCGAGCGCCGCATTTCCCGCCAGCGTGCCTTCCTGCCGGCGCCGGGCGAGGCACGGGCGGACTGGCTGATCCTGTCGCAGTTCGCGCTGCGCATGGGCTACGACGGCTTTGGCTACGCCAGCGCCGCCGAAATTTTCACGGAACACGCCCGCCTGAGCGCCTGGCGCAACGGCGATAGCGAACTGCCGCGCGCGTTCAACATCGGCGCCCTCGCCACGCTCGGCGAATCCGCCTACGACGCCCTGCTGCCGACGCAATGGCCCGCCATCGCATCAGCCAGCGCGCAGTCAGTGGAGCGCCCATTTGCCGACGGCCGCTTCTCGCACGCCGATGGGCGCGCGCGTTTCGTCGCCACTGTACCGCGCGCCCCTGCGAACTTGCCCGACGGCGAATTCCCGATCACCCTCAACACCGGTCGCGTGCGCGACCAGTGGCACACCATGACCCGCACCGGGCGCGCGCCCAAGCTGGCCGACCACATTCCTGAATCCTTTATCGACATGCACCCGCAGGACGCCCTGCTGTGCGGGGTGAAGGAAGGTGAACTGGCACGCGTGACCAGCCAATGGGGCAGCATGATCGCGCGCGTCCAGCATGGCGGCGGCATCGCGCGCGGCAGCGCCTTCGTGCCGATCCACTGGAACAATCAGACAGCCTCCGACGCCCGCGTTGGCGCCGTGGTGAACCCGGTGGTCGACCCGGTTTCCGGCGAGCCCGAATTCAAGCACACGCCGGTAACTATCGACCGCTTCCCGGTCAAATGGCATGGGTTCATCCTCAGCCGCGACGCGCTGCAACTCGACGCACTGGCCTACTGGACCAAGGTGCAAGGCAAAGAATTCCAGCGCTATGAGCTGGCCGGCCGCAACGTCATTGAAGATTTCGGCGCCTGGGCGCGCCAACTGCTCGGAATCAGCGACGATGACGCCGACTGGCTCGAATACGCCGACCGTACCTCCGGCGTATTCCGCGCCGTGCACGTGGTCGACGACCGCATCGCGCAATGCATCTTCATCTCCGCCCGGCCCGACCTGCCGGCCCGCCAATGGCTGGCCAGCCTGTTCGACAAGCCGCAACTGGAACTCGCCGACCGCGCCGCACTTCTTGCCGGCCGCCCGATCGCGGCGGGCGCCGACACTGGTCCAACGGTCTGCTCCTGCTTCGGCGTTGGCCGCAACACCATCTGCAAAGCCATCCGCGAGCAGAACCTGACCACGCCGGCGCAGATTACCGCCTGCGTCAAAGCCGGCGGCAACTGCGGCTCCTGCGTGCCGGAATTGAAGAAACTGCTGAGCGAGATTCGCGTAGAGGAAGCCGCGTAAATTCTGCTTGTGGTAGAGTTGTCACAGGAGCGCATCATGGCTATCCGTGACAACTTTACCTACACGGACATGGATGAGTGGCTCAACGATAAACGGGTCACCGAAATAGAATGTCTGGTGCCGGACCTTACCGGCGTAGCTCGCGGCAAGATACTGCCGAGGGTCAAATTCACCGAAGAACGGGGCATGCGCATCCCGGAAGCGGTGCTCGGCATGACGGTCACCGGCAACTCCCCGCAGGGCGATGCAGCCTACGACCGCGCCATCTCGCCCACTGACCGCGACATGGTGCTGAAGGCGGATCCCACCACCATCACCATGGTGCCCTGGGCCGCGGATCCCACCGCGCAAGTCATCCACGACTGCTACTTCGCCGACGGCCGCCTGGTCGATTTCGCGCCGCGCTCCGTGCTGCGCCGCGTACTCAAACTGTATGAAGAAAAGGGCTGGTGCCCCATCGTCGCGCCGGAGCTCGAGTTCTATCTGACCGACAAGAACGCCGATCCCGACTTGCCGTTGAGGGCCCCCATCGGACGCAGCGGTCGCGCCGAAACCAGCCGCCAGGTCTACAGCATTGACGCCGTCAACGAATTCGACCCGTTGTTCGAGGACATCTACGATTACTGCGACATGATGGGCCTGGACGTGGACACGCTGATTCACGAAATCGGCGCCGGCCAAATGGAAATCAACTTCCTGCACGGCGAACCGCTGGGCCTTGCCGATAATGTGTTCTACTTTAAGCGCACCTTGCGCGAAGCGGCCCTCAAGCACCACATGTACGCCACCTTCATGGCCAAACCGATGGAAGGTGAGCCGGGATCGGCCATGCACGTGCACCAGAGCGTGCTCGATTGCCGCACGCGCAAGAACATTTTCAGCGACGCCGACGGCGCACCATCGCAGCTGTTCAAATATTACATCGGCGGCTTGCAGCGCTTCATGCCCGCTGCGCTGGCAATTGCCGCGCCTTACGTGAATTCCTACCGTCGCCTGGTGCGCCACACGGCGGCGCCGATCAATGTGCAATGGGGGATGGACAACCGTACCGTTGGATTCCGCGTCCCGGAATCCGGCGTGGAGGACCGCCGCGTCGAGAATCGCATCATCGGCGCCGACGCGAATCCCTACCTGGCCCTCGCGGTGACACTGGCCTGCGGCTATCTTGGCATGACGGAGAAGGTCGAGCCCACGCCGCCCACCTCGGGCAGCGCCTACGACATGAAGTACGAGTTGCCGCAAGGCCTGCCCGAAGCCCTGCGCGCGCTCAGGGCCGAAGAAAAACTGCACCACGTACTGGGCGAACGCTTCATCGATGTTTACGCGGCCGTGAAAGAGCTCGAGCACCAGGAATTCATGCGCGTCATCAGCCCTTGGGAGCGCGAGCACCTGCTGCTACACGTCTAGGCAACTAACGCTCTTGGCCAGTTGAACCTGTGGTAAGGTGCAGTACACGATCTTTCGCCGGAGTCGCGTAATGACTCTTATGCCTAACCTTTTGGCTTGCGCTTTATTGGCGTTGCTTCCTGCGTGCGCAGATGCGGAGGCTGCCCGTGCATCCGCGCAGTCGTCCAACGTCGAACCGCTTGACCTGCGAATCGCGGTAACGTCCGATGGGCATGCGAATTACTTTGTCCACCTGCTGGAAGAGTCATTGAAGTCGATTCATCAGCCTTACCGGCTTCACTACGTGAAGGACGTCCCCGCGCGCCGCATGTGGTGGATGCTGGAAAAAGGCGACATTAATCTCTTCTACGGCATGCAGTCGAAAGATAAAGATAGCAATGAACAGATCGTTCCCGTGCGTAACGCGCTGACCAATGGTTTGATTGGCCAGCGTGTTTTCCTGATCCGTCCGGCCGATAAAGAGGCGTTTGCGCGTATCAATTCGGCCAGCGATTTGAAGCGCTCCAGAATGATCGCTGGATTCGGTGCCGGGTGGGGGGACGTGAAGGTATGGCGTGCAACAGGAATCCCGCTATACGAGCACAAGGCGCCGTGGCGCACCGTGTATGCGATGGTGGCTGCAGGAAACCGGCATATCGACTATCTGCCGCGTGGTGTCATTGAGGTGCTGAAAGAAGCACGCTTGCATCCGGAGCTGATGGTCGAGCAGCATCTGGTTGTCGACTATCGCGCCGATTTTGGCTTCTATCTCGCGGCATCGGCCGCCAGCTATCGTCCCATCATCGAGCGTGCGCTGAGAGAAGCGGAAGCTTCGGGACTCAAGGCCCGGCTGATTGATGAAGCATTCGGCGCCGATATCAAGGCCCTGGGCCTGGACCGCCGTATCCGTCTGCGTTTTGCGGCCAATACTGAGTGATACCCATGTCGAACTTCAACTTCTTTGCCACTGAGATTTCCTCGACTCCAGTAGAGGGTATTTGGACGGTAGGATTTTCCGACCCCGCGCAGGAAATTTACCTGATCGTACAGCGAGACGTAGACAACGTGACGGGGCAGCAGGGCCTGAATATCCATTACGTGGAATTCGAGGACCAGTCCAAAGGTTGTCACGGCGGGATTGAGCGCGTCCAGATATTACGCGATGCCGTGCGATTTCACCTGACTTCTGCCGGGGCGGGCTGCATCGGCTTGTCGGAGATTGCGGTCTCGTTCACGTTGAGCAAGCCGGCGCTGGCAGCGATGTCGGAAGCGCTGGCGCACATCGTCGAGCATGGCCGTGTCGAAGTCATTTGAATCCCCTGTATAGTCCGCCTGTCGGAAAAGGCCGACTTGGTTTGGCAAGCCAAAGTCCTTTCGGTAACGAAAGCCCTGGTCTTTGGCCCTTGCATGAGATCCCCACGACGAATATTTGACGCCGCCTGGCGTTCAATTGTTCGTCCGATTGGTATCCGCTAAATTCCACCCATGCAGATGTACTTGATGACCAGGTAATCATCGATACCATGCGTCGAGCCTTCGCGACCAAGGCCCGATTGCTTGACGCCGCCGAACGGTGCTATCTCGGTCGAGATCAGCCCAGTGTTCACGCCCACCATACCGCTCTCCAGGCCTTCCGCGACACGCCATATGCGGCCGATATCGCGCGAGTAGAAGTACGCCGCCAGGCCAAACTCCGTATCGTTGGCCAGCGCCACCGCTTCTTCATCGGTCTTGAAGCGGAACAGCGGTGCCAGTGGCCCAAAGGTCTCTTCGCGCGCCACCAGCATGTCGGCGCCTACATCCGCCAGCACGGTCGGCTGGAAGAAGCTGTGCCCCAACTCGTGGCGTTTGCCACCCAACAGCAAGCGCGCGCCTTTGCCGAGCGCATCGGCGATATGCTCTTCCACTTTGACCACTGCTTTCTCTTCGATCAGCGGTCCTTGCGTCACGCCGTCATCGGCACCGTTGCCGACTTTGAGTTTGCGTACCGCTTCAACCAGCTTCGAAGCGAACGAGTCGTACACGCCATCCTGCACGTAGATGCGGTTCGCGCACACGCAGGTCTGCCCGGCGTTGCGGTATTTGGAGGCGATAGCGCCTTCTACTGCTGCATCCAGGTCTGCATCGTCGAACACGATGAACGGTGCGTTGCCGCCCAGTTCCAGCGACAGCTTCTTGATCGTCGGTGCGCATTGCTCCATCAGCAGCCGGCCGACCGCAGTCGATCCGGTGAAACTCAGTTTGCGAACGATGGGGTTGGAGGTCATCTCGCCGCCGATTTCGCGCGAAGCGCCGGTGATTACGCTGAACACTCCAGGCGGAACACCCGCACGTTCCGCCAGCACGGCCAATGCCAGTGCGGAGAAGGGCGTCAGTTCGGCAGGCTTCACGACCATAGGACAGCCCGCAGCCAATGCAGGGCCTGCCTTGCGGGTAATCATCGCAGCGGGAAAGTTCCATGGTGTGATGGCCGCGCTGACGCCGATTGGTTCGCGCGTGACCACCACGCGCTTGTCTGGCCATGGCGAGGCCAGGGTTTCACCTGCGATGCGCTTGGCTTCTTCGCCAAACCACTCGATGAAGGAAGCGGCGTAAGTGATTTCGCCTTTGGATTCGGCCAGCGGCTTGCCTTGTTCGGCCGTCATCAGCGCAGCCAGGTCGTCGGCGTTGGCGAGGATCAGGTCACTCCATTTTCGCAGGATAGCGGCCCGCGTTTTGGCTGGCTTCTTGCGCCACTCAGGCCATGCGGCGTTGGCGGCTTCGATGGCGCGGCGCGTTTCGGCCGCACTCATTTTCGGGACGCTGCCAAGCATTTCTCCGGTAGCCGGATTGGTGACGCTGATTGTCGCGCCCCCGTCAGCATCGCACCATTGGCCAGCGATAAAGCACTGTTGGCGCAGAAGGCTGGGATCTTTCAGGGTCAGCATGATTCACCTCCAAAGTAAAAATCCAGTATACCGGCTATCACGCTGTACGGTTGCCACTTTCCTGAATTGGGAATAAGATCAAGCTGCACACTGATAGTTACCGAAGAACTAAACATGCGCCGCCCCATCGTACTGGTCCCCGCCTGCAGCCAGAATAAAGGCTCTCACCCCAGCTACGCCGCTCAAAACAAATACGTTGATGCGGTGGCTGTGGGAGCGCGCTGCCAGCCGTTGTTGATTCCTCCATTGGGCGACAACACCGATATTGAAAGCCTTCTCGGCATCGCCAATGGCATCATGCTGACCGGCGCTGCTTCCAATGTGCAGGCAAGCCTGTATGGGCAGGAAACGCTTGATCCATCGCTGCCGCTGGACCCCGCGCGCGATGCGACCACTTTGCCATTGATCCGCGCTGCGCTGACGCACGGCATTCCCATTCTGGCGATTTGCCGCGGGTTCCAGGAAGTGAACGTGGCGCTGGGTGGTACGCTGCACCAGGCCGTGCA
>JBCNOX010000098.1:0-12348 GCA_039593645.1 Pseudoduganella sp. | reverse complement strand
CTCAACTGGGATAGCACGGGCTACTCCTTCAAATGTTGTTGGATCAGGCGCAGGCCACCCGCGGCCGAATCGCCCTTGGGTGGAACAATCCGCTGCAGCAGGGCAGGCGGCAGGAAAGCGCGCAGCGGTTCACCAAGCCCGCCGCACAGTGCAATCGGCAGCGTGCCGCTTGGGTCCAGGCCGTGTGCGATCAACGCTACTTGCTGGCCCGCTTCCGACAGGATGCTGCGCGCGGTGTCATTGCTGTCGGCGTGCTGCAGGACGATGCGCGCCAGTTGCGCAAAGGCGGTCTGGTTGGCATTCGCCAGCCAGACTTGGATGCGGTCACGGCTGCCACCGCAGGCATCGGCCACCGCCTGGGAAAAGGCGCTGCCCGGCACTCGGCCGTCGACCACCTGCTGCACATGGTTGATCGCCTTCATGCCGATCCAGGCGCCGCCGGCTTCGTCGCCGGATGGGAAGCCCCAGCCGCCCACCTCATGGCGCGAACCATCGGCATGCAGGATCTCACCCACGCTGCCGGTGCCGAGGGCAATGATCGCGCCCGGCCGGCCTTCGTGCGCGCCAAGCACGGTGGTAAAGGCATCGGTTTCCAGTGCCACGGCGGCAAAGCCAGGGTTGGCAGCCACGAAATTGGCGGCCCACTGCTTGTTATGGACGCCGGCCAGGCCCAGGCCAATCGCAATGTTTTCGCGCGCCGGTTGTGCCACGCCAGCCGCTTCGAAAGCACGCGCCATGGCTTCCTCGACGGCGGCCCACGCATTCTTAATGCCGTGCAGCAGGGCGGATGGACCGGCCTGGCCTTCGCCCAGCAACTGCCCGTCGGCACGCGCCAGGCGTACGCGTGTACCACTGCCGCCGCCATCGACGCCTATCAGGAATTCGATCATTTTTTCAAGGGATGAAAAGAACTGTGGCGACTATATGAGGAGCACACCAGCTTGTCAACAGGTATTTAACTGGTATTGTTTAGGCCTGCGAGTAAACGCATCTTTGTAAATGCAACGCGTTGATTTGCAAGGGGAATTGTGGTGATGCGAATGGTATGCACTTTGGTATGGACTGTGGTGCCAAAGTTGCAATGTGGACGAAAAAAGCCCGGCACTTGGCCGGGCACAGGGAGAAAAGCTAATCGCTGCCGGCGCCCCAGGCGTCAGCAGCGATGTCGTCAATCATTCGGCGTGGGCGCCACGGCGGTCAACCGTCACCACACGCTTTTTATCGGAAACCAGTTGCTGGCCCTGGGCCGCGACCTTGCCTTCCACGTTGACCGTGGCATTTCCCGGGCCGCGTACATCGACTTCGGCCTGCTTGGCCAGCATGTCGCGCGCATCCAGGCTGCCGGAGCCGGTGACCTGTGCGTTCAGGGTGCTGGTCCAGCCGCGCAGCTGCACGCCGCCGGGACCGCTCATGGTCACCTTCACATCCTTGCATTCCGGTTCGGCGTGCAGTTCGCCCGAGCCACGCACGTCGGCGTCCAGCGAATCGCTCACCTTGCTCAGGTAGATATTGCCGGGACCCTTGCTGCGGGCGATGGCCTTGGCCACCTTGAGCTGTTTGGCATCCAGGTCGCCGGAGCCGCTGACATCGGCGCTCAGTGTGCCGCTGCTGCCGGACAGGTTCATGCTGCCGGGACCACTCAGGCTGACGCGGGTATTCTGGGTTTGCAGGCCGCGCGCTTCCAGGTCGCCGGAGCCGTGCACTTCGGCGTCGAACTTCTTGATCTGGCCGTTCAGGCAGGCGCTGCCCGGCCCATTCAGCATGGCACTGACGTTTTCGACTTGCATGCTGCAGGCTTCCAGGTCGCCCGAGCCGGAAATGTCGACGCGGATGTCGCGGCTGCTGCCGCGCAGTTCCACCGAGCCGGGACCGCTCAGCACAGCGTTGACCTTATTGGCGCGCACGTCGTTCGCATCCAGGTCGCCCGAGCCGGACAAGACCGCATTCAGGTCGCCGGTAATGGCCGGTGCGCTCACGTCGCCGGGACCGGTCATGACCAGGTTGAGGTTGGTGGCACGCATGCGGTGCAGGTGCATGTCGCCGCTGCCGCTGGCCTTGACGGTCAGGTCGGTCGCCGTGCCGGAAGCGCTGAAGTCGCCCGGCCCGGTAGAGATCAGTTTCAGTTCGCTGCTGTCCACGCGCTCCAGTTCGACGTCGCCACTGCCGCTGTTGCTCAGGGCTTTCAGGCCGCTGGTGCTGATTTTCACGATCACCGGTTCGCGCTGCTTGCCGAAGCTGAACACCCAGTGGTTGCGGCGCAGCGGCCGCACGTGCAGGGTATCGCCCTGGACCACGGTTTCCAGCTGCTCGACCTGGCGCTTCGGGCCGCTCACCTCGACCGCCGGCGCGCCCTGGGCGTTGATCAGCACTTTGTAAGGACCTTCGACTTCAATGCGCGAGAAAGCCGTCACCGGGCGGTTTTCCCTGGTCGGAGTGTAGTCGGCCTTCTTATCGCTGTCAGGAGGGCTCGCATGGAGGGCGGTGACGCCCAGCGCGATCAGGGAAACAGCGGCGCCGTAGGTGATCAGCTTATTCATTTTGATTGTCACTGTTCAGGATTGGTGATGCTGGAACGATATGCGAATCGGCGCCGGCGCCGGGCGGGAAAAAGACAGACGCGCAAAAACGGGGAACCAACTGCATTTTTTCGATACTGAAATGCACACGGTACCGGCCAAAAAGTTGTGATTTCGCCTTGAAATGTCATAATGCTCGTCAGGAGAGACACTTATGATCAAGTACTTGGGAACCAAAACGACCGACCAGGGTGGAACGGTATACGTGTTCCTGATCAATGGTTTGCAGAAGGAAGTCCGCGAAGGTTCCCTGAAGCAATATCCTGGCTGCTATGAAGCGTTGCCTCCCTCGGCCAAAGCCAAGATCAGTGCGAACCGCGCCTGGTTCCAGAAGCTCTGAATGATGCGGCGCTACCTTGTGGCGGCAAGCTTGCTGGCCGCCAGTTTCGCGGCGCAGGCAGCGCCGCCTTCCCATTTCGGCGATGTGCTTGGCAATGGCCTGCTGTGCCGCGACCAGACTTCCAACCGTTATTATTTTGACTACCTCAGCCAGTATTTCGGCCGCCCCTACAAGCGCGAGGGCGGGGCCTACTGGTTCCGGACCAATGACGCGATCCTGTGGGGCTTCCCCGTGCTGGAAGTGATGATCAGCGACGAGAGCTTCCCGTACAGCTTTGTTGGCGCCGTCACCGATACCACGCCGGAGGCGCTGGAAAAGGCCATCCTGCGTCAGGACGGCCAGGCCTATGCGAAAATCGACACTTCGCGCTATCCGGTGCGGGAGTCCAAGCCGGGCAGCCGCATCGTCTATTTCAACACGCGCTCCAAGATATACTGCGCCAAATTCAAGCAATTGCCGCCCGCGCTGCGCTAAGCGCCGACCATGTACACGCAATACTTCAACCTCAAACAGCTGCCGTTTTCGATTGCCCCCGACCCGCGATACCTGTTCATGAGCGAACGGCACCGCGAGGCGCTGGCGCACCTCCTGTATGGCGTGGGCAGCGGCGGCGGCTTCGTCCTGCTGACCGGAGAGATCGGCGCCGGCAAGACCACCGTGTGCCGCTGCTTCATGGAGCAGATTCCGGCCGATTGCCGCCTGGCCTATATCTTCAATCCCAAGCTGACGGTGGAAGAACTGCTGCAGTCGGTGTGCGATGAATTCGGCGTGGCGCCCGAGGGGGACAGCGTCAAGTGCTATGTGGACGCGGTCAACAGCTATCTGCTGGAGTCGCATGCGGCCGGCCTGAATAATGTGCTGGTCATCGACGAGGCGCAGAACCTGTCGGCCGATGTGCTGGAGCAGTTGCGCCTCCTGACCAACCTGGAGACCAGCGAGCGCAAGCTGCTGCAGATTATCCTGATCGGCCAGCCGGAACTGCGCCAGATGCTGGCGCGGCCGGAACTCGAACAACTGGCGCAGCGCGTGATTGCCCGCTACCACCTGGGGCCGCTGTCGGAGGCGGAAGTCGGCAGCTATATCCGGCACCGGCTGGCCGTGGCTGGCGCTGGTGCGGTGGAGCTGTTCCCGCGCAGCCTGCTGCGCCGCGTCCACCAATTGAGCAAGGGTGTGCCGCGCAGGATCAACCTGTTGTGCGACCGGTCACTGCTCGGCGCCTACGTGGAAAACCGCGCACAAGTGAATGCCACCATCCTGCGCCGCGCTGCTGAGGAAGTGTTTGCCGGCGAGAGCGTCCCGGTCAAGGCGCGCGCTTGGCGCGTGGCCGCCGCCGGGGTATTGACCGGAGCCGCGCTGACCGCTGCTGCGGCGTGGCAGATGATGCCTGCCGCGCGCGCGCCAGCCGCTTCCGTGGCTGCTGCCACGCCGCCGGCGCCAGCTTCGCAGGCAGCTGCCTACGCCTCGCAAGCGGTTGGCCGTATCACTCCTGGCGCGGCCGCGGCGCCTCAACCCGCAGCTGGCGTGGAGCAGGCCGCAGCCGCTGGGCCGCAAGCGGCCGCGCCGACCTGGCTGACGATGGATGCCGCCCTGGGCCAACTGGCGGCAAAATGGGACGTCTCGCTGGCGGAAGGGGAGGGCTGCGCCGAAGCCCTCAAGCGCAACCTGCGCTGCATGCAAGCCAAGGGCGGGCTGGAAGAAATACGCAAGCTTGACCGTCCCGTCATCATCAAGCTGCGCGACGGCGAGTCCCTGCCACGCAACGTGCTGCTGACCGCCCTCGACAACAAGAACGCCACGCTGGTCGGAGCGCGCGGCAGCGAGAAGGTGGCTCTTGAGGCACTGGAGGAGCGCTTCGACGGCACCTTCACCACCTTCTGGCGCGCCCCACGCTCATGGCGTGAAGAAGTCAGCGAAGGCGACAAGGGACCGGATGTCGATTGGCTTGCCCGCCGCCTGGCACAAGTGAACGGGGTCAAGAAACCACGCGAGAACCAGCCACTAGCCGGCGAAACTTTGCGATACTTGCGCGAGTTCCAGCTTGCCCAGGGCTTGAAGGCAGACGGCGTGGCGGGACCGCGAACTTTCATCCGCCTGTCGCAGCCGGGCAGGGAAACCGAGCCGCACCTGTTGGCCGAGGCGGGTAAATAATATGTCCTATATTCTCGAAGCACTGAAAAAAGCGCAGGCCGAACGGCAGATCGGCAGCACACCGAGCATCCACGCCCCTTCGCTGGCCAGCGCGCCGGCAGGGCAGGGCGCGCGCAGCAACCGTACGCCGGTGATCGTCGCCATGGCGTTGATGGCCGCTGCCATTGCCGGCCTCGCGACCATGCTGGTACGCCAGCAGACGGCCGTCAGTCCGCCAGCCGCCGCGTCTTCCGTCGCCGCAGTCCCCCCCGTGGCCGCCCCAGTAGCCGTTGCCCCAGTAGCCGTTGCCCCAGTAGCCGCCGCACCGGTCGCCGCGACCACCGCCACTCTCGCCCCTGCACCCGGCGCCCCAGTCGGAGCCGACAGCGCCGCCGTGCCGATTGCCGCCACTGGCGCAGCTCCAGCGGTTGGCGCCCCCGCTTCAGCCGCCGCCACGCCTGCCGCTGCCGCCCCCGCCGCAGGGGATCGCAACTCCGCAGTGCGCCAATCGACCGCCCAGCGAGTCGCCAGCCCGCAAGCCTCCAGCCAGCGCAGCGACGACGCTCGATCAGCGCGGCCGGCTGCCCCCTACGCCGCAGAAGCTCCTCAACTGGCGACCACCAGGCAAGCCGGCAGCGCGGCGCGAGGTGCAGAAACAGCCCAGGCGCCCGCCGCCTCAGCGCAGCCCGCGGTACCTGCGCCGGTAGAAGAACAAGTGCAATCCCTGCGCGAGCTCCCCGAGCCAATCCAGCGCGCCATCCCGCAAATCACCCTCGGTGGTTACATGTACTCGAAAAACCCAGCCGACCGCCTGCTGCTGATCGACAAAGTCCTGCGAAAGGAAGGCGAGGAAGTCGCTCCCGGCCTGATCCTGGATAAACTTCAGCCCAAGCAGGCAATCTTCAGCTTCCGCGGTTACCGCTACCGGGTTCCGCTATGACGAATAAGCAGAACGTAATCGGGGTCACCGGCCCATCGGGCAGCGGCAAAACCACCCTGATCGAATACCTGGTCACCGAACTGGCCGCGCGCGGCTGGAAAGTCAACGTCATCAAGCACAGCCACCATGACTTCGAACTCGAGCCGCCCAGGAAAGACAGCGCCCGTTTCCGCCGCGCCGGCGCTGCCGAAGTGATGATCGCCTCGCCATACCGTTTCGCCATCATCCACGAACTGCGCGGTGCCGAAGAACCCGGCGTCGACGAGCAGCTGGCCCGCCTGCAGCCCGCCGACCTGACCCTGGTCGAAGGCTTCCATGCATGGCAAATCGATAAGCTGGAAGTCTACCGTGCCATTGCCGGACAGCCGCCGCGTTACCTGGACGATCACACCATCGTCGCCGTCGCCTCCGACCAGCCAGTCCCGGACGGCCTGCCGCCCCGCCTGCAATGGCTGGATCTGAACCGTCCCGATACCGTGCTGGCCTGGCTGGTCAAAAAAATCCCGCGCCAAGCCTAAAGTTCGCCAAATCCCATCCGTAATCAAAGATAGATACGCGTGGGAGGATCGAATGGATGCAATGAGCATTGCAAAGCTGGCAACGACAATGGCCGATACGAGCAATCGTACGGAGATCGGTTACGCCGTGATGAAAAAAGCAATGGACGTGCAAGCCTCCAGCGCCCAGGCCCTGATCGAAGCGATCCCGCCAACGCCGGCAGCCGCCAACCTGCCATCCCACCTCGGCCGCAACATCAACACCACCGCCTGAACGCGCTTCACCAGCGCAGGCCACGAGAAACCCGCCGCACCGCACTGGTGCCAGCGGGTTTTTTTTATGGTCTAATCGCACACCTGCAAACCTACAGAGGAGCCCCTGCATGAAGAACCGTCAAGCCCTGATCGCCGCCGCCCTGGCCACCGTCTGCGCCACCGCCAGCACCGCCGCATCCGCGGCCCAGGACAAGCCAGCGGAAAAAGAAAAGTGCTACGGCATCGCCAAGGCTGGCCAGAACGACTGCGCCACCAGTACTCACGGCTGCTCCAACCAGGCCAAGTCCGACAATATGCCGAGCGAATGGAAATTCGTCGCCAAGGGCACTTGCGAAAAGGCCGGCGGCAAGACCAGCGCACCAGCCAAGTAATCAATGACGCAACACGCCGCGGTTCATGGAGTTGGTGTTGGGTTGCGCGCACCGCACTATCGCCAGTTTCTTGAACAGCGGCCGCGAGCCGCCTGGCTCGAAGTCCACACTGAGAACTACCTCGACCAGGCCGGCGGCGACTTCCACGTATTGCAGGAGTTGAGGCGCGATTACGCAATCAGCCTGCACGGCGTTGGCTTAGGCCTCGGTTCCGCACGAGGCTTCAGCGCCGATCACCTCGCGCGCGTGGTGCGCCTTGCCCAGCGCATCGAACCCGCGCTCGTCTCCGAGCACCTGTGCTGGGGTGCCGTGTTCGACCGCCACCTGAACGACTTGCTGCCGCTGGCGCTGAACCACCCCGCGCTCGACTTGCTCGAAGAGCGGGTAGGGCGCATGCAGGATGCACTTGGCCGTACCATCCTTTTGGAAAACGTCTCCAGCTTCGTACGCTTCGCCGACGACGCGATGAGCGAAGCCGAATTCCTCGCCGCGCTCGCGCGCCGCACCGGGTGCGGGTTGCTGCTGGACGTGAACAACCTGTACGTCAACCAGTGCAACCACGAGGAAGACGCGCTCGCGGCGCTCCAAGCGATCGCCCCAGGCACGGTCGGCGAAATCCACCTCGCCGGCCACCTCGTCACACCGGATGCTGTAGTCGACCACCACGGCGCAACCGTCGCCGAACCCGTCTGGCGCCTGTACGAAGCGGCACTAAGCCGCTTCGGCGCCGTCCCCACGCTGGTCGAATGGGACACCGACATCCCGCAACTGGAAGTCTTGCTCGGCGAGGCGAGCAAAGCGGCCGCCATCGCTTCACGCTTCCCGGCGCCAAATGTCCACTTCGGGGTCAGGACGGTACCGCGGGCGGGGGAAAGCGGACATTTTCCACGCAGCAGCAGCGAAATGCTGGCCGCGCAACAGCAGTCCTTTTCGGAAGCCCTGTTCGCCCCGGCCGTCGAAGCGGCGATTCACCTCAAGCGCGCCGAGCGTTTCGCCCTGTACCGCGGCAACCTGACTTCGACCTGGGCCAAAGCTTTGGCAGCGGCCTATCCCGTCATCGCGCAACTGGTCGGCGAGGAATTCTTCACCGCCCTGGCCCGCGAATACGGCCGCAGCCATCCCTCGGACAATGGAGACCTGAACCGATTCGGCGCCCATTTCGAATCGTTCCTGCGCAGCTTCGAGCACGTAAACGACTTGCCCTACCTGCCCGACATGGCGCGTCTCGAATGGCAGCTGCACCGCATCCACTACGCCAACCACGAGCCGGCACTGCAAGCCCACGACATCAACCCGCAGACAATCGAAGAACAAAGCTTCCACTGGCAGCCCACCGCCCAGCTCTTTGAATCGGAATGGGCAGTGGTCCCGCTCTGGCTGGCCCACCAGGGCAAGCCATTCCCGCAAGAGATGAACGAACCAAGCCGCGCTCTCCTAAGCCGTCCGGAATGGACAGCGCAGGTCACGCCGCTGCATGCGCCGGACTACGCCGCGCTGCAAGCACTAAAAGAAGGGAAAACATTCGGCGCCGCACTGGACGCCGCCTTTGCGCTGGATGAAGACTTCAACGTCGCCGCCAGCCTCCAGCAATGGCTGCAGCAGCAAATCCTAGTGAAACGCCCGCATTAACTTATCCTCGCCGGACAAGTCCCGATGCAGCAAATTGGCGCGATGGGTGGCCTCGATCATGCGCAGGAGTTGCGCATCCTCACACCGTTCCAGTTCCTCGTTCGCCGCCAGCAAAGCCTGCGCGAGCTTGGCGCGTGCCGACTGATACAGCACGCTGGTGTAGTGATCGGTATTCTTCAGCAGCTCCTCGGCATTCTCGATGACCTGGCGCAGGTCACCGATCAATTGTTCCTGGGACTGCACATGCTTCTGGTCGGGACCATCCATGGAGCTAACCCTCCGCGCGGATCAATCAGGCCGCGCTGCCCTCGGCACGAACGTCGATCTGCACGTCGCCCAGGCGAACCCGCTGGCCCGCCCGGATCTTCGCCGTCTTGCGCAACTCCTGTTTGCCGTCGACCTTGACGTCCCCGCTGGCCACGATCTGCTTGCCGGCGCCGCCGCTGTCGCACAGGCCGACCACTTTCAGGAGCTGGTTCAGCTCGATGTACTCGCCTGTCAATTCGAAATCTACTTTCTGCATTTTAATCCTCTTTCTGTTGGGCTGGCGCGGAGGTGTTGTATTCCCATCTGGCATTAACCCTTGCCGCCTGGCTTGGTCATGTCCAGCGGAACAATCCACTCATTGAACTGGTTTTCGTTCACAAAACCGAGGGTCAAGGCCGCTTCCTTCAATGTAGTGCCCTCGTGTTGCGCCTTCTTGGCAATTTGCGCGGCGCGATCATAACCGATATGCGGAGCCAGCGCGGTCACCAGCATCAGCGACCGCTCCATCAGCTCTTCGATGCGGCCCAGGTTCGGCTCAATGCCATGGGCACAATGCTCGTCGAAGCTGCGCATGCCGTCGGCCAGCAGGCGGGCGCTTTGCAGGAAATTGTGGGCAATCAGGGGCTTGAACACATTCAGCTCGAAATTGCCGGACGAGCCGCCAACGGTAATCGCCACATCGTTGCCGAACACCTGGCAGCACAGCATGGTCAGCGCTTCGCTCTGGGTCGGATTGACCTTGCCCGGCATGATCGAGCTGCCCGGCTCATTCTCGGGGATGCTGATTTCGCCAAGGCCGGAGCGCGGTCCGGAAGCCATCCAGCGCACGTCATTGGCCAGTTTCATCAAGGCCGTGGCCAGCGTCTTCAGCGCACCGTGGGCGGAAACCAGGGCGTCATGCCCGGCCAGTGCGGCGAACTTGTTGTCGGCAGTGCGGAAAGGCAGCTTCAGGCGGCTCGCCAGTTCGGCAGCGATGCGCGTCGCGTATTCAGGATGCGAATTCAGGCCGGTGCCCACCGCAGTACCGCCGGCAGCCAGCTCCAGCACCGCGGGCAGGGTGGCTTCAATGGCTTTTTCGGCGTAGTCCAGTTGGGCGACGTAGCCCGAGAATTCCTGGCCAAGAGTCAGCGGCGTCGCATCCTGCAGGTGGGTGCGGCCGATCTTGACGATGCCCTCGAACGCCCGCGCCTTCACCTGCAGCGTGGCACGCAGCTGGCGCAGCGCCGGCAGCACATTGTTCGCCACGGCCTGCGCTGCCGCCACGTGCATCGCGGTGGGGAAGATGTCGTTCGAGGACTGGCCCTTGTTGACGTCATCGTTCGGGTGCAGCTTGCGGCCCTCGCCCCGCTCGCCACCCAGCAGCTCGGAAGCCCGGTTGGCCAGCACCTCGTTCATATTCATGTTTGACTGTGTGCCCGAGCCGGTCTGCCAGACCGCCAGGGGGAACTCGCCCGGGTGCCTGCCATCCAGGACTTCATCGGCAGCCTGAATGATGGCATTGGCCTTGGCGCTATCAAGTAAGCCGAGGTCGACGTTGACCTTGGCTGCCGCGCGCTTGACGCTGGCAAGGGCGGCGATCAGTTCGGCCGGCATGCGTTCGCTGGAAATGCGGAAGTGCTCGAGCGAGCGCTGGGTCTGGGCGCCCCACAGCTGGCTGGCTGGGACTTCAATCGGGCCAAAGCTGTCGCGCTCGGTTCTGCTGTTCATGTAAGGCTCCCTCGTAGGAAAGTGATGTCTGGATTCTAACGCCAATGCCACTCGCTCTGCCGGGGCCTACAAAATCGCGATATTCTGCCGTTAATGAGTACATTGAAGAAATAGGCCTGTCCTCCATGCTAAGCAAACGATTGACCATTCGCGCCCTTGCGTTGCCGGTACTCGCCGCCGCCTTCTGCGGTTCGCTGCGGGCGGCTGAACTGGGCGAGGTCAAGGTCAATTCCCACA
Source organism: Pseudoduganella sp. (assembly GCA_039593645.1). Taxonomy (GTDB): domain Bacteria; phylum Pseudomonadota; class Gammaproteobacteria; order Burkholderiales; family Burkholderiaceae_D; genus Rugamonas. The sequence goes on along the minus strand of JBCNOX010000098.1, from coordinate 1,381 downwards.
TTGGCCAGCAGCTTTCGGCGGATATCGAGCTGGTCGACCTGACGACGGCCGACCTGGCCGATATCCAGGCAAGGCTGGCAAACCCGGACGTCTTCAAAGGCGCCAACGTCGCCATGCCACCGGCACTGAGTGGCCTGTATATCTCGATTGCCAAGCGCGACAACAAACGCTTCCTGCACTTGACCACGCTGCAACCCGTGAATGCGGACGCTTTGCACCTGTTCCTGGAGCTGAATAGTGGAGGGCGGCAGGTGATCCGCGCTGCCTCGCTCTGGCTGACGCCGGAACCGCCGGCCCAACGCGCCGCCAACCTGGCGGCAACGCCGGCGGCGGAGCCGAGCCCCGCTGCCCCTGCCGCCGCGAAGCCCGCCGTGCCCGCGCCGGTCGCCGCGAGTCCGGCAGCGGCTGACAACGGTGAGGCAGGATTGAACGAAGCGGCGCGACGCGCCTTTGCGCACCGCCAGCAAGTCGCCATGGCAAAGGCCCAGGAGCGAAGTGCAAATCCGGCACCGCAAACCGCACAAGCTACTGCGCCGAAGGTTGAGCCCCGCCGTGCGTCCGAGGTGACGCCGCCACCGGCCGCCACCCCAAAGCCGCCTGCAAAGCCTGCCGCCGCTACTTCGCCGGCGGCGAAATCCTCCTCGGCTGCCGGCCCGGCGCCGTCCTGCGCTCCTGCAAAGGAGGTGGAAGCGCAGCTCCGACAGTGCGAAGCCATGACAAACAAATTGGCCGATATCGAAGGCAAGGTGCGGCGCCTTCAGACCGCCATCGTCGCGCCGGCCCCCGCAGCGGCCAACGCCAGCGCCGCCTCGCCAAAAGCCGAAACCACCCCGGCCAACCCGGTCAAGCCAGGTTCGGCGCCGGCCAAAGCAGGTGTCACGCCGGTCAAACCAGGTGTCGCAGCCGACTTGGCCGCCAACCCGCGCCGCAGGCTGTTCATGATCGCAGGCGGGGTCCTCGCCGGCCTGGCAGCGCTTGGCGGCCTGATCTATTTCCTGCGCAAACGCCAAGCGAAAGGTCCACTGAAAATCTGGCAATCCTTCCGGAAGAAGAATGCAGAGGATGACGTACCAACGCTGGAAGACGCGGTGGAGGTTGCTGCACACTAGTAATTAGCGTTGCATGCCGGTTCTGGACAAGAATTTTTTACTTGCGTTATACTGGGCTCACACGGACCGGGTTCTGCCGCAGTCACCACCGATAGCGTGACGCGAACCGCAGAGCGACGTTGAAGAAACGACCCCGTCTGGAAGCTGTTCATAGCCGACTGAGGCGATATGAACGCCGGGTGCAACCGGCGCTGAGGCGACGCCAGGAGATACCTGGTGCTCGCCCCTCCGAATTCCAGGGCGCCCCAAGCGGGCGCCTTTTGTTTCCTGAA
>JBCNOX010000097.1:0-12446 GCA_039593645.1 Pseudoduganella sp. | reverse complement strand
CCGTCCGCTGCACGACCTGCGCATTTCCATCACCGACCGCTGCAACTTCCGCTGCGTCTACTGCATGCCGAAGGAAGTGTTCGACAAAGACTACAAATACCTACCGCACAATGCCCTGCTGACGTTTGAAGAGATCACGCGCATTGCCCGCCTGTTCGTCGAACACGGCGTGGAAAAGCTGCGCCTGACCGGCGGCGAGCCGCTGCTGCGCAAGGACCTGGAGCGGCTGGTCGCCATGCTGGCCGAACTGCGTACCGTGAGCGGCAAGCCGCTCGACCTGACCCTGACCACCAACGGCTCCCTGCTGGCACGCAAGGCGCAATCGCTGAAGGATGCAGGCCTGCAGCGCGTTACCGTCTCGCTGGACGCGCTGGACGATGCCACCTTCAAGCGCATGAACGATGTCGATTTCGCGGTCGAAGACGTACTGCACGGGATCGACGTGGCGCACAGCGTCGGCCTGGGCCCGGTCAAAGTAAACATGGTGGTCAAGCGCGGCATGAACGAGCAGGAGATCCTGCCGATGGCACGCCACTTCAAAGGCTCGCCGGCGATCCTGCGCTTCATCGAGTTCATGGATGTTGGCACCTCCAACGGCTGGAATATGCGCGACGTTGTGCCCTCTGCGGAAGTGGTGCGCATGATCAGCGCTGAAATGCCGCTGGTTCCGGTTGATCCGAACTACACCGGCGAAACCGCCGAACGTTGGCGCTACGCCGACGGCGGCGGCGAAATCGGCGTGATCTCCAGCGTGACGCACGCCTTCTGCAAGGATTGCTCGCGCGCCCGCCTGTCGACTGAAGGCAAGCTTTACACCTGCCTGTTTGCCTCGCGCGGCCACGACCTGCGCGCCTTGCTGCGCGAAGGCCGCAGCGACGCGGAAATTTCATCCGCCATCGGCGCCCTGTGGAACGTGCGCGGCGACCGCTATTCCGAACAGCGCACCATCAACACCGAAGGCCTGGCGCTGGGCGCCGACCGCAAAGTTGAAATGTCATATATCGGGGGCTAATCTGGCAATGGAACAAAACATCAGTGGATTGATCCTAGCCGGGGGACGCGGCACCCGCATGGGCCGTGTCGACAAAGGCTTGCAGCCCTTCCGCGGCGGCACACTCGCCTCCCATGTATTGCAGCGGCTCGCACCGCAAGTCGCCAGCGTTACCATCAACGCCAATCGCAACCTCGGCGCCTACAGCGCACTCGGCGTGGAGGTGCTGCCTGATGAACTTGAAGGATATGAAGGCCCGCTGGCCGGCCTGCAGACCGGCCTCCGTCATTGTGCGACGGACCTGCTGCTGACAGCGCCCTGCGACTCGCCCTTCCTGCCCCCCGACCTGGCGCAGCGCCTGTACGACGCGCTGAATGCGCAAGGCGCCGACCTTGCCGTCGCCGCCACGCTGGAAGCCGATGAAGACGGCAAGACACGCACGCAACTGCATCCGGTGTTCTGCCTGGTGCGCAAGAGCGCCCTGCCCGCACTGGATGAATACCTGCAATCCGGCTCGCGCAAGATGGATGGCTGGTACAAGTCGATCAAGGTGGCCGAAGTGCTGTTCAACGATGCAGCCGCCTTCCGCAATATCAACACGCTCACCGAATTGCAGAACGAAGAAGATGCTGCGGCAAATCCTTCGCTGAAAGATGTGGCGAGCTGCCTGTCCGGCTACGATCCGGACGCGCTGCCGGTGCGCAATGCGCAGCGCATCATCCGCGACTTCATCCAGCCAGTTCGCGGCCTTGAGAAAGTCGCGCTGCGCAGCGCGCTGGACCGCGTGCTGGCAGCCGACGTGATTTCGCCCATCAACGTGCCCGCTCACGACAACTCCGCCATGGACGGTTTCGCCTTCGCCGGCACCCAGCTTAAAGCCGACGGCAATACCACGTTGAAGGTGATCGGCACCGCCTACGCCGGGCGGCCCTCCGGATTGAAGCCAGGCCCCGGCGAATGCGTGCGCATCATGACCGGTGGCGTCATGCCCGAAGGCTGCGACACCGTGCTGCCGCAGGAGCTTGCGGCCGACCTTAGCGACGTCGCAGTGACCATCGCCCCGAATACGGTGCGCACCGGCGACAACCGCCGCTTCAAGGGCGAAGACTTGGCGGCCGGCACGCCCGCGCTGCGCAAAGGCAAGGTGCTGCGCCCGGCAGACCTCGGCCTGCTTGCCTCGCTCGGCCTGGCCGAAGTGCCGGTGCAGCGGCGCCTGCGAGTGGCCTTCTTCTCCACCGGCGACGAGCTGCGTTCGATCGGCGAACCGCTGGACGAAGGCTGCGTGTACGACAGCAACCGCTACACCCTGTTCGGCATGCTGCAGCGGCTTGGCTGCGATATTGTCGACATGGGCATCGTGAAAGATGATGCAGCCTCGCTCGAAGAAGCGTTGCGCACGGCCTGCGAATGCGCCGACGCCGTGATCACATCCGGCGGCGTGTCGGTCGGAGCGGCCGACTACACCAAGCAGGTCATGGCCACACTGGGCGATGTGCATTTCTGGAACATCGGCATGCGTCCCGGGCGGCCGATGGCGTTCGGCCGTATCCGCTCCAACGGCCACAGTGCCTATCTGTTTGGATTGCCGGGCAATCCGGTGGCCGTGATGGTCACCTTCTACTTCTTCGCCCGCCACGCCCTGCTGCGCATGATGGGTGCCGACTCCCCCGGTGATCAATTGCTGCGCGTACGTTCTGCGCAGGCGATTCGCAAAAAGCCCGGCCGTACCGAATACCAGCGCGGCGTCCTGTCCACCGCACTGGACGGTACCCGTGAAGTGCGCATTACCGGCTCGCAAGGCTCGGGCATCCTGCGCTCCATGTCGGAAGCGAACTGCATGGTGGTACTGCACGATGAACAAGGCAATGTGGCCGAAGGCGACCAGGTCGACGTAATCGTCTTCGACGGCCTGGTTTAAGGCACCAGCAATGCCTGGATCTCCGGTTTGTCGTAGTTGTCGCGGGTGACCATGACCGCGTCCGTCAGGATGGTCTGTTCTTTCATGGCCGCCCCCCGCGCAGCCGCCACAGCCGCCTTCATGGAGAGATAGCCCATCTGGCGCGGGTCCTGCACCACCAAGCCGTGGATTTCCTGCCTGGACAATCCCTCCAGCAGGAAATCTGTCGTATCGAAGCCGACAAACTTCTTCTTCCCGGCAAAACCTGCTTGCCGCAGCGCCCGCAGCATGCCATCGCTGGTCGATTCATTGACGGCGAAAATTCCATCGAGATCGGGGTATTTTTCCAGCAATAAGGCTGCGCTGCGTGCCGCTTTGCCGCGCGTGCCGCCGCCATACTCGTCGGCCACAACGCTGATGCGCGGCGCATTTTTCTTCATGTAGTCGATGAAGCCATCCGCCCGCTCTTCTGTCGATCCGCTTCCCGCAATGGTGCGCAATACCGCCACCCTGCCCTGCCGGTTCAGCAGGCCGGCCAGGCGTTCGGCTGCCAGCCTGCCTGCCGCAACATTGTGGGTGGTGATGAAGTTGGTGTGCGCCTTACCGTCCAATGCCGAATCCACCGCAATCACCTTGATCCCCAGCGCTGCGGCCTGCTCGACCGAAGCGACCAGGCGGCTGCGATCGGTCGCGGCGATGATGATGGCGTCAATGCCCGGTTTGGAATAAATGCGCAGGATCTCAATCTGCGAATCTATGTCGTCATTGTGCGCCGGCCCACGCCAGGTCAATTGAACATGACCATCCTCTCGCATTGCACGCTCGACTCCCTGGCGCATGAAGGTCCAGAAGACCTGGTCCCGCGACTTGGGAATGAAGACAACATCCAGGTCCTTGGCCAACCCCGGGCACACCGCCAGTGCGAGGTAACTCAGCAGGAGCGCGATCCATTTTTTCATGATCCCGCTATATTACCGCTCCAGGCAGGCGCATGAAGTGCTTGAGATCTGTTGCAGGTTCAGTAACGGTAGCAGTGGGCCTGTTGCGGGTCGCTGCGCATAAGCGCCGTGGTCTAGGCGGGATTGGTGGCCTGCTGGCACTTGACCAGGACTTCGGACCAGGCCTTCAGGTTGGCTTCGGAGGCGTCTTCTTCCACGCTTCATCCATTGCGCGCGCCACGGAGGTTTGGCGGTGCGGGCCGGCTAGCGGGCGGCCGAAGCTGTCGCGGGCGGGGGCTATATCAAGCGGCGGACGCAGGGCAGGCTTTGCGGCAGGGAGTTCAAATTCACCAGCCCACGCGCTGGCTGATGCTGGCAGCAGCAGTGTAAGCGCGAGGCGGGCGGCGAGCTTCATCGGTCAGGCCGGACCGTCATCTGGGTCGGTGCCGTCGGCCGCGCCCAGCATAAGCAAGGCTTCTTCGGATGGAAGCGCTTCAACGGACTTCAATTTGCGGGCCATCTGGCGGCTGCGGACCTCTGCGTTTTCAATGTTGCGGGCCGCGCGTTCGAGGGTGGTCTTGGTCGCGGCCAGGACGTCGCCGAACTTGGCGAACTCGGTCTTCACCGCGCCCAGCACTTGCCAGACTTCGGATGAGCGTTTTTCCAGCGCCAGCGTGCGGAAGCCCATTTGCAGGCTGTTCAGCAGCGCGGTCAGCGTGGATGGGCCGGCGATGCTGACGCGGTTCGCGCGTTGCAGTTCGTCGGCCAGGCCGGGGCGACGCATCACTTCGGCGTACAAGCCTTCGGTCGGCAGGAACAGGATGGCGAAGTCGGTGGTCAGCGGCGGCGAGACGTATTTTTCGCAGATAGTCTTTGCCTCGCCGCGTACTGCACGTTCCAGTTCACGGCCGGCGGCGGCTACAGCGTCGGCATCGGCGCGGTCGGCTGCTTCCAGCAGGCGCTCGTACTGCTCTTTCGGAAACTTGGCATCGATCGGCATCCATACCGGCGCCCCGCCCTCCTTCTGGCCCGGCAGCTTGAGCGCGAATTCGACGCGGGCGTTACTGCCCGGGATGGTCTCGACGTTCTTGGCGTATTGGTCAGGGGTGAGGATTTGCTCGAGCAGCATTTCCAGTTGCACTTCGCCCCAGGTGCCGCGCGTTTTCACATTGGTCAGCACGCGTTTCAGGTCGCCCACACCCAGCGCCAGCTGCTGCATTTCGCCCAAGCCCTGGTGCACGCGCTCCAGGCGCTCGGACACCTGGCGGAACGATTCGGTCAGGCGCGTCTCCAGCGTTTCGTGCAGCTTCTCGTCGACCGTCTTGCGCATCTCTTCCAGCCGCGCGCCGTTGTCGGCCTGCAGCTCGCGCATCTTCGTCTCCAGCGCCACGCGCACTTCCAGCAGGCGGCGCGTATTCGACTCGGTCAGCACTTCGATCTGGCGGCGCATGGTCTCCAGCTGCTGCACGGTGGCTGCATGCGACTGCGCGAGAATATTGCCCATTTCCTGGCGCTGCGCCTGCGCGGTGGCCTGCAACTGCAGCCGCACTTCGCGCTCGACCCGGTCCAGCTGGTCGGCCACATCGCTGCCGCGGCTGCGCAGCAGCGACACAATTTGCAGCACGATGATGACGGCGGCCAGCGCCAGCAGAATGGTCAACTCCATCAGTCGGCCTTGTTCCGCATCCAGTCGGCAGTCTGGTAGAAGGATTCCATCAGCCGCAGGCGCAGGCTTTCTTCGATGCCGACATCCTGCATCGCCCACGCCATGCAGCGCAGCCATTGGTCGCGTTCACTGGAACCGACAGCGAAAGGCAGGTGGCGCGCGCGCAGGCGCGGGTGGCCGAAGCGTTCGATGAACAGGTCCGGACCGCCCATCCAGCCGCTGAGGAACCAGAACAGCTTGTCGCGCGAGCCATCGGTGCTCGGCGGGTGCATGGCACGGATACCGGCGAACTCCGGCTCCAGTTCCATCAGGTCGTAAAAACGGTCAACCATCTCGCGCAGCTTGGTTTCGCCGCCGATGACTTCATAAAGGGTGCGTGCTTCATCATTCATAGAGCAATGATAGCGCATGGACGTATTGATGTGGATCAAGCATCGTGCTGATTCTGCGCAAAATGCGCCAACAAACCGCCATTATTGCCAGATGATCCGACGCCTTATCCGAACCCGCCTGCGCGCCCGCAGTGCCGAGGAACTCGCTGACCTGCGCCTGGCTGCACTAAGCTGGCTCGGAATCATCTGCTTTCCCCTGTATTACGCGATTTTCGGCTGGCTGGTGCCGCAGCCTTATGAAAACCTGGCAGCGCGCGCGATCGGCACCGCGCTCGGGATCGGCGGCCTGCTGGCGCGCCGCTTGCCGCCGCGCGTGCGCGATCGCTACAGCCTGGTGCTGGTGACCTACGAGCTGCCGTTCTTTTGCACCTTCATGTTCCTGATGAATCACGCTAACGTGACCTGGTCGCAGGTCATGCTGGTGATGCTGGTTGCACTATTCCATTTCAACGCCCGCCTTGCGCTGCGCGCCGCCGCCATCGGCATAACCACCGCCGTGCTGCTGGCAAGCGCACTGGGCGCCGGCAGCGTGTTGCTATCGACGGAAGTGCTGCAACTGCTGCCGGTGCAGTTGTTCCTGGTCGGCTGGATGTGGGTGTTCGCGCAAAGCCGCAAGGCGCTGGAAGAAGAAAAGCTGGAAGGCCTGGGCGAGGGCCTGGGCGCGGTGGCGCACGAAATGCGTACTCCGCTGGCCAGCCTGGATGCCAATGTGCGCGGCCTGTCGCGCATGCAGCAGCGCGCCGGCCAGGATAACCCCGCGATGCGCCAGGCGCTGGGGCGCATGCAATACGAGGTGCGGCATATGAACCATATGATCGACCTGTTCCTGCTTAGCGCGCAGGCAGTGCGGCAGAAGCTGGACCCGCACGAAACCGTCTCCATGCTCGACACGGTCGAATCGGCGCTGCGGCGCTATCCCTTCACCGGCGAAGCCCAGCGCCAGCTTGTCGCACTGCAGGTGCGCAGCGATTTTCGCTTCGGCGGCCAGAACGAGCTGGCCATCATGCTGCTGCTGAACCTCCTGCGCAACGCAATGCAGGCGGTGCAGCGCGCCGGCAAGGGCCGGGTCAGGATCGTGATCGACGGCGCCCGGCCGGTACCGCGCGTCCTGGTGATCGATACCGGCTGCGGTATTGCACCGCACCATCTGCCCATGATTTTCCAACGATTCTTTACTTATCCGGAGCATAATGGCGCCGGCATCGGCCTGGCACTGTGCCGCCAGGTGATGCAAGCATGGGAGGCTCGACTACATTGTGTCTCCCGCGAGCACGCATATGCTATCTTTGTGCTTGAATTCCCTTATAAGCAAGCCGTTGAACCATGAAACTGCCAGTTTACGCCCACCCAACCATGACCGTCCTGGTGGACGACAGCGATACCTTTCTTCACAGCCTGGTATTCCAGCTCGACCCGATGCAGGCAAGCGTATGCTTCCACGACCCACTGCAAGCGCTGGAGTGGTTCAAGGTGAATGCCCGCAGCAGCGAACTGCCGCTGCAGGTCGATTTCGACAATCCCAACCAGTCGGCGGAACAGCGCAACGTGGCGGTGGACCTGGAACAGATCTACCGGATTTCCGGCCAGCGCCAGCGCTTTTCCATTCCGTCCGTGCTGGTGGTCGACTACTCGATGCCGCAAATGAATGGCGTAGCGTTCTGCCAGGCGATCCAGCACCTGCCCTGCAAGAAGATCCTGTTCACCGGCCAGGCCGATGAAAAGATCGCCGTCGACGCCTTCAACCGCGGCCTGATCGACCGCTATATCAAGAAAAGCGCCGATGATGCGCTGGACCGGCTGGAGGAGGAAGTGGCGGCGCTGCAGAAGGCCTTCTTCCGGGAGCAGTCCGAGACCCTGCTGGACATGCTGGTGCTGCACGAATTCAGCTTCCTGCGCTGCAGCGCGCTGGCCAAGGTGGTACAGCAGTTGTACCAGGAGCATGGCTTCGTCGAGCACTACCTCTTCCCCAGCCCCAGCGGCATCCTGTTCTTCAAGGCGGACGGCTCGGCGCAGCTGATGGTGGTGGAAACGGAACGCGGCTACGAAGCGCAGGTGGAAATGGCGCGCGACAGCGGCGCCCCGCAGTCGCTGGTGGAAGCGCTGGAAGAAAAGCGCATGCTGCCATTCTTCCCGCCGGACGGCATGTATTCGGATGAAGTGGGCCAGCACTGGCACCGCTACTGCAAGGCGCCGCAAGTGTGCAAAGGCCTGGAGACCTACTACTGGGCCCTGTTCGAGATCGAACCGGCCCTGCTCGATATCGAGCCCACTCCCTACGCGGAATTCCTGCGCCAGCATACCCCACCGCTGGCGGCTTGAAAGTCGGGGTCAGCTCCGGCTTCTCGAGGAAATTTGCGCTTCGCGCAGGCGCGATTTGTCCGATTGCCGGAGCTGACCCCGACTTTCATCTTAGGCTTCGCGCAGCGTCTGCAGCGGGGGGTGGTTCAGGACGTTGCGCAGGCCGAGCCAGCCGCCGACCACGGCGCAGATCGCCCCTGCCAGCAGGCCCGCCAGCCAGACCCATGGACTGAAGGTCCAGGCGAACTTGAACTGGTAGGTTGCCAGGCCCCACCCCATCAAGCCGGCTCCGGTGGCGGCCAGCAGGCCGCCAAGGCCGCCCACCAGCATGAATTCGATCAGTTGCGCTTGCGAGAGCTGGCGGCGGGTGGCGCCAAGGGCGCGCAGCAGGCCGGCTTCGCGGCGGCGTTCGTCCTGGGAGCCCATCAAGGCGGCATACAGCACCAGCACGCCTGACAGCAGCGTGAAGGCAAACAGGAATTCCACCGCCTGGATCACCTGGTCCAGCACCGACTGCACCTGGCGCAGGATGCCGCCCACGTCGATGATGGTCAGGTTGGGGAATTCGCGCGACAGTGCATTGCCGGCAGCCAGGGCTTCCTTCGGCAAGTGGTAGGAGGTAATCCAGGTTTGCGGCGTATCGGCCATCACCGCGGGGTTGATGATGACGAAGAAGTTCACCCGCATGGAACCCCATTCGAGCTTGCGCAGGCTGGTGATTTTCGCTTCCACCGGCGAGCCGGCAATATCGAAGCGCATGGTGTCGCCCAGCTTCAGGCCCAGCGTCTTGGCGATGCCTTCCTCGACCGATGCTTCGCCGGCAGCGCCGCCCATGGCCCATTTGCCTGAGGTGACCTGGTTCTGCGCCGGCAGCTCCGTCATCGTCGACAGGTTGAATTCGCGTTCGGCCAGCCCTTTGGCCCGTTCGTCGGTATAGGTCTCGCTGGTGATCGCTTTGCCGTTCACCGCCACCAGGCGGCCGCGGATCATCGGGAACATCGGCACTTCCTGCACGCCCACTTCTTTCAGGCGCGCGGCAATCGCGTCCTTCTGGTCCGGCTGGATGTTGATGATGAAGCGGTTCGGCGCATCCGGCGGCATGGTATTGCGCCAGGCCGACATCAGGTCGCCGCGTACCACCGTCAGCAGCAGCAGCGCCATCAGGCCAAGCGACAGCGATACCACCTGCACCACGGTGGCGCCTGGACGGCGGCGCAGCGACGTGACCGCGAAACGCCAGGACTGGTGCGGGAAGGCGTTGCGCAAAGGGCGCAGGGCTTGCAGGCCAAGCCATCCCACCAGCGCGAACACCGCGAAACCCAGCAGGAAGCCGCCGCCCGTCACGCCGGCCAGCTTGACGTCATTCGACTGCCACAGCAGCAGAGCGCCAAAAGCGGCGATGCCAAGCCCGTACGTCGCCAGCGCAGCCGGCTTCGGCGCGGCGGCCTCGCGGCGGATCACGCGGTTGTGCGGCACGTTCCGCAATTGCAGGATTGGCGGCAGCGCGAAGCCGGCCAGCAGGATCATGCCGGTGGCCAGCCCTTGCAGCGCCGGCAAGATGGTAGGCGCCGGGATATCGGTGGCTACCAGGCTGCCGAGCAATTGCAGCAGCACGTAGTGCGCGCCAAAGCCGACCAGTACGCCGAGCAAGCTGCCAGCCAGGCCGACCAGCAGGAATTCGACCAGGTAAATCACGGTCACCTGGTTCTGCGTCAGTCCCAGGCAGCGCAGCATGGCGCAGGAATCGAGATGGCGCTGCATGAAGCGGCGTGCGGCCATCGCCACTGCCACCGCAGCCAGCATGGCCGACAGCAGTCCGACCAGCGACAGGAAGCGGTCGGCGCGGTCGAGGGTGGCGCTCATTTCGGGGCGCCCTTCCTCCAGCGACTCAAGGCGCACGCCGCGCACATTGTCCTTCTTGATCAGGGCTTTCAACCAGTCGCCATATTCCTGCGTCGGCTTGGAGCTGGCGCCGGGGCCGGCCACCAGCAGGCGGTAGCCGACGCGCGAACCTTCCGTCACCAGGTTGGTTGCGGGCATATCGGACAAGGCGAGGAACACGCGCGGCGCAAAGTTGATGAAGCCACCGCCGCGATCCGGCTCAGCCGCAATCAGCTGCGACACGCGAAACTGCTTGTCGCCGAGTTGCACCGTGCCGCCGACTGCCACGTCAAGCGCAGTTGCCAGCGAAGGATCGATCCAGATGGTGCCTGGTTCCGGCGCTGCCGGCGCGGGGACGCCGATGCTTTCATTGGCTTGCGCGATGTCGGTGTTGACCTTGACGCGGCCGCGCAGCGGGTAGCCTGGACTGACGGCCTTCAGCGTCACCAGTACCGCGCGGGCGGTATCGCCTTCCCCGGCCTGTGCCATGCTGGGGAAGGCCAGCGTGTCGGCCACCAGCAGGCCGCGCCGCAGGGCTTCCTCGCGCCAGGCGGCAGGCACCGGATTGTCGGCTACCACCACCAGGTCGGCGCCCAGCAACTGGTGCGCATCGCGATTCAGCCCGCTGCGCAGGCGATCGATGAAGAAGCCGGCGGCCGACAGCGCCGCGACTGCCACTACCAGCGCTACCAGCAGGAAGCGCAATTGCCCGGCGCGCCAGTCGCGCGCCGTCATCCTCAGGGCTTGTCGAAACATTGGTGATCAGACCACATTAAAGGCAGAGAAATAGGTATCCACTTCGTCCAGGAACTTCCGCTTTGCGTCCGCTGGCAGGAAGGCCGCTTCGAAGCTGTTGCGCGCCAGCTGGTGCGCATGCGCCAGGCCCAGCGGCAGCGCGTCGAACACGGCCACGAAATTGTCGTTCATATAGCCGCCGAAATAAGCCGGATCGTCGGAATTGACCATCGCCACCAGGCCGGCGTCGAGCAGCGCCAGCAGGTTATGGTCCTTCATCTGGTCGAACACGCGCAGTTTGGTGTTGGACAGCGGGCAAACGGTCAGCGGCATGCGCAGCGCGGCGAGGCGGCGCGTCAGGGCCGGATCTTCCAGGCAGCGCACGCCGTGGTCGATGCGCTCCACCTTGAGCAGGTCGACCGCGGTTTCGATATAAGCCGGCGGGCCCTCTTCGCCGGCATGCGCCACCAGATGCAGTCCCAGGTCGCGTGCGCGGGCGAACACGCGGGCGAATTTCTCCGGCGGGTGGCCGACTTCGGATGAATCGAGGCCGACGCCAATGAATTGTTCGCGGTATGGCAGCGCCGCTTCCAGCGTCGCGATCGCATCTTCCTCGCTCAGGTGGCGCAGGAAGCACAGGATCAGCTTGGCGCTGATCGGGCCTTCCGCGCAGGCGCGATGGATACCATTAATCACATCGCCGATCGGCACGCCGCGCGCGGTATGCGTCTGCGGGTCGAAGAAAATCTCGGCGTGGCGTACGTGGTCGGCCTTGGCGCGCTGCAGGTAGGCCATGGTCATGTCATAGAAATCCTGCTCTTTCAACAGCACGCTGGCGCCGGCGTAGTAGATGTCGAGGAAGGACTGCAGGTTGGTGAAGGCATACGCGGCGCGCAGCGCTTCCACCGAAGGGTAGGCCAGCTTGACGCCATTGCGTTCGGCCAGCGCGAAAATCAGTTCCGGCTCGAGCGAGCCTTCGATATGGATGTGCAATTCCGCCTTCGGCATGTTTTGCACGATGGAGCGCATTTGGGTTGTCATTGCTTGTTCTCTCTGGCGATGGACATGGATTGGCATCTTACTTCAATTAAGTGTGCTGCAGAGTCGGGCCAGCCGTGCTACTGTGGTGCCATATGCGAGGGGATCGAGCACCGGCTTACTAGTGGCTTTACTTCTAGATCCAATAGAGCAATAATAAATTTCATCAACGTAAGATGCGTTTCGAGCCCGGCAACCATCCCCCCGCCGGCTAATAATGATCCAGCTCCGAGCCTCGGGCAATCCCTGGCAACTCAGGCAAGCTGGCAAAGCATTGAGCAGGCCTGCAGCCCACGCTTCGACTGCCGACCATGTGACTAGTAGATTTTTCAACAAAGGACATTCACATGACCATTTTTGACAACTACGCAGCACGGTATGAGCGCACCAAGGAAGAGGAAATGTCCCTCTCCGAGTATCTGGCGCTTTGCAAGAAGGACCGCCTGACATACGCTTCAGCCGCGGAACGGATGCTGGCTGCGATTGGCGAACCGACGCTGGTTGATACGCGCAACGATACGCGCCTGTCCCGCATCTTCGCCAACAAGGTCATCAAGATTTATCCCGCCTTCCGCGAGTTCTACGGCATGGAGGACGTGATCGAGCAGGT
>JBCNOX010000096.1:0-12547 GCA_039593645.1 Pseudoduganella sp. | reverse complement strand
TTCGGCGGCAAGGCGCGGCATCTCCATCGGGAACAGGTGGGAGCCGCGCATCATGCGGAAGTTGCGTCCCACCAGCTTGCGGGTGTGCTCCAGGCCCGCCTGGCGGTTTTCTTCCGAGTTATCGCCCGCCACGTAGGCCACCGGCACCGGGAACTGGCCTTTGACCAGCGTGCCGATGTGGTGCGGCAGCGTGCGGTAGATGGCGGTTTCGATTTCGCGGCTGAAGCGCAACTGCACGCCTTCCGGGTGCTCGACCAGGCCGTGCTCCAGGTAGTCGAGCAGGACGCCAGGCGCCCAGGCGCCGAACATTTCCTTGCTGGCGAAGTGGCGCAGCGCTTCCTTGTGGCTTGGCCAGACGTTGCGGCGCTTGACCGAGAAACGTGCCGGGGAATAGCGGTCCGAAAAACGGGTGCCCTTGAACAGGCGCCAGACATTGGCGCGCCAGCCCGCAACCACCGGGGAATCGAGCATGACCACGCAGCGCGCCAGCTCCGGGCGCTGGGCCGCCGCCATGAGGCTAAGCAGGCCGCCCAATGAGTGCCCGACCAGGATGACGGGCTCCTTCTGGTAGCGGGATTCCAGTTCGGCGATCAATTCCTCGACCAGCTTGGCCCAACCATCTTCGACCGGGTAGCGCGGGTTATGCCCGTGCATGTCGAGTGCCTGCACTTCGAAATCCTGGCCAAGGTACTCGAAGAATTGGCGGTAGGTCCCCGCCGGATAACTGTTCGCGTGAGCGAAATGGACTTTCGGTTTCGTCATCGACTTATTCTAAAAGCAATGGCAACAATTGTTTCATACAAGCTTCCCATTATCGCTCAGGATGGGCGCCCATGCCAGTATTGGGCATGCTGCTGGACGCCGCATTGTCAAGCCCTGTAAGATCCTGACATATGTCCAAGTTGCAATAAATCCAATGCTTATTGTCCCCGTAGAAAACCGGCCCGACTGGAAAAATCCCCCGGTTGCGACCCTGCTGCTGATCCTCATCAACGTACTGATCTTCTTTGTCTACCAGGGCAAAGACCCGCAGAAGCTGGAACAATCCTTCCAGTTGTATGTGGAATCGGGACTGCTCGAGCGCGAGCAACAGCCGTTCCGCCACTACGTAGCCCGCAAGTCCCCGGAGGTGCAGAAAGCCCTCGACGAGGCTAATGACGACAACAGCCCGCAAGCGCGGCAACGCAACGTGCAATTCCAGCATGCAGCCTTCGACCGGGAGTTCATCCAGGCCTTGCATCAGGAACTGGACGGCGATCCGCAGTGGCGCGCGAACCGTAGCCGGTTCGAGCAACTGGTCAATTCGGTCAGCCACCGCGCCTACGCCTTCAATGCCAAGGAAGCGCGCTGGGATACCTGGATCACCAACATGTTCCTGCACGGCGACTTCATGCACCTGCTGGGGAATATGGTATTCCTGTTCCTGTTTGGCTTTGCGTTGGAAATCGCTATCGGGCGCGGTGTTTTCCTGTTGCTCTACCTGTGCAGCGGATTGGGCGGCACCTTGCTGTACTGGATGTCGGAGTTTGGTACCGACCAAAGCGCGCTCGGCGCGTCCGGCGCGATTTCGGGCTTGATGGGCATGTACATCGCCTTGTATGGCCTGCGGAAAATCAACTTCTTCTACCACGTGATTTTCCTTACCGGGCAGCTGCGCGCACCGGCGCTCATCGTCTTTCCCGTCTGGGTGGGCTATGAATTGCTGGGGGCGAGCGGTGGTAATGACGGGATAGCACATTGGGCCCATACGGGCGGTTTGCTGTTCGGCTTTGTGCTGCTGGCGCTCTGGATGCGCCTGGGTCTCAACTACAACCGCAATTTTGTCGAGAAGATCGAGCAGGACGCCCCGTTCAAGTCCGCATTGTCGAGGATTCAGGAACTGGTTGTCACGATGAAGCTGGATGAGGCGCGGCGCGCGGCGGCGCAACTGGTCAAGGCGCATCCGCGCGATTCGCGGGCATGGCGCTCCCTGTATAACGTCGTGAAAATCTCTCCGGCGAGCCGGGAATATCACGAGACAGTGCACGCCTTGTTCAAGCAGGCCGGCCATGCCGCGCGCGATCCGGCACTGCAGGAACTGATCGAGGAGGTGGCGCATGAATACACCGCGACCGGCGGCGCCACGCCAGCGCTGACGGAATCGGTGTCGCTCCTGCTCGCACAGCGCCTCGGTCGTGTCGAGCATATCAAGCCGCTGGCCGCCGTGGCCGAGCGCCTGCTGGAACGGCAATGCCGTCACGAAACGATGCCAAGAATTCTGCAGGCTGCGGCCAACCTGTCCGCCAAGGCCGCCCAGACGGCGCAGGCGCAGCGCTTCCGCGAACAATTACGGGAGCGCTTCCCCGATTCCGAAGAAGCCCGCCAACTGGCTGCTCACACGGTAGCTTGACTCATCTGACCGAGCGACAGCACCACCTTGCGATACTTCTCGACCTCGCCGGCGAGGGCATGGCCAGCATGATGCTGCAGCAGGAAATCGAGGATCATGACGGCCTTGCCATCGTCGCGCAAACCTTCCGAGTAGATGCGCGCCAGCAGGTAATAGGCTGCCGGCAGCTCGTCGCTCGTGGGTGCTTCCTTGTGCAACATGCCGATCAGCGCGATGGCTGGCTTGAACCGCTTCTGGAGAAAATACTCCTCCGCTAATGCACGCCGCACGGCGATGCTCTTTGGCTTATAGTGCGGCACCACCTGGCATGCCGCTTCCAGGACGGCAATCATGCGGCTCTTGCGCTGCATGTCGAGCAAGGTCTGGAGATATCGCTCCGTATGCAGCTGTACGCGGTCCGGCTCGCCGCGCGATTGGCACAGCAGCTTGTGGTGATATTCCAGTACCTGCAGGTCGTTCGGGTAGTCGGCAACCATGCCGCCCATCTGCCTCAGCGCATCCGGGTAACGCGATTCCCGCACCAGGATCACTGCGCGCGCCAGTTCCAGGGCGCGCGGGTCGGCCGGCGCGGATGCATGTTCGTCGTCGGCCTCGATACCCAGATCCTCGTGGTGCCGGAACAGCAGGTATCCCATCATTGCGCCCATGACCATATTGAAATAGGCGGTGCTGACGACCGGTATTGCGATCAGCAGGTAGGGATAGTGCTTCGCCAGATACTCGAGCGTTGCGGCAGGCATCAGTGACATCGCCCGTGCCGGCCCTTGCGCGGTAAACAGCAACACCACCAGCAGGCCGAGATAGGACCAGCCGATCCGGAATACCAGCTGAATTACCTGCAAAGGATCGAGGGCGTCGCGCAAGGTACCGTGGATCGCCAGCAGCATGATACTGGCCGGCAGCAAACCCGACAGGCAGAGGATCAAACCGATACCCGGCAAGCCGAAACGCCCCAGGCAAGCCACCATAATGCCGTAGGCCAGCATCAGTCCGAGCATCTTGAGCGTCGTCGGATTGCCGTCAAACAGTTCTGAAATGCCGGGCGGTTGCGCCCTGCCCCGGCTGCAAAACTCGATGACGCGCAGGCTTTGCCTGACTGCCAGCGCAATTACGATGAAGATCGGCAGGAAGATCAGGATGCTGTGCGGGTCAAACAGCACGGCAGACGCGCTGGTCAGCCCGGCGAGCAAGGCGAGAAAAATCAATCCATTCTTCGCCAACGGATAGGCGAAGAAGCGCGACATGCGCGACCAGAACGACGGCAGGGCATTGCCGACGCCGAGATATCGCATTTTGCCGGTGCACAGGGTGCAATACAGCGAATGGGGCGCCTGGGGCGCGGCCGGGAAACACTCCTGGCACAGCAGGGTGCCGCATGCTACGCAATTCCAGTTTGCAGCCCTGTCCGCGTGATACACGCAATAATCTGTTGCCACGATGCCGCTACCTTCCGCCGGATACTAGTTAAAAATCGAACAATGATAGCATTGTCATTAAGAAATTACCATGTCAAAGTTGTCATGTGCCGCTCACGCCACTAGCGCCCATACCAGTAGCGCGGACGTTGCGCACGCCATGTGCTGACGTCCACCTGATCGCCGAATGCGAGCACCACCGCGCCCGCCTCGTCCGTGCGCACGCGGCGAATGCCCAGTTCACCGTAGCGCATCCACACCGTGTCTTTCGGGTGATGGTAGCGATTCCGCCAACCCACCTGGAATACAGCCACGGCCGGGCGTACGGCCGCGAGGAAAGCCGTTGTCGAAGAAGTGCCGCTGCCGTGGTGCGGCGCCAGCAGCACGTCGGCACGCAACCGATCGGCCCCGCGCAGCACCAGTTCCGCTTCCTGCGCCGCTTCGATATCGCCGGCCAGCAGGATCGCCGTGCGGCCGTTCGTAATCTTCAACGTGCAACTGCGCGCATTTGCCTTCAGTCCGGGCTCGGCATAGCTGGCGGCTGCCGGATGCAGCATTTCGAAGCGCACGCCGTCCCACTCCCAGCGCTGTCCTGCCGCGCACTGCAGATGGCGGCGGGCCGCGCGCGCGACCGGGTGGCCAGGCGCCAGCGACGAGGCGACCCAGCCCACCTCCTGCTCGCCCAGCACTGCCAGCGCGCCGCCGCTATGGTCGGTGTCGCCGTGGCTGACAACCATGCCGTCGAGCCGTGCAATGCCGCGCTGGCGCAGATACGGCAGGATCACGCGGTTGCCACCGTTCGTCTCAGGCGTATAGGCGGGACCGGTGTCGTACAGCAGGCGGTGCTTGTCCGTCTCGATCAGGACGGCCATGCCCTGCCCCACGTCAAAGGCGATAGCGCGCAATTCGCCGGGCTGCGGGCTGTCCGGCTGCGCTGACAGCAGCGGCAGCCAGCAGGCAAGGCCAAGCCAACGCAGCGGCCAGCCGCGCGGCGCCAGCATCCAGGCGGTTCCGGCAAGGGCGAAGGCGAATATCGGCCAGCCTGGCGCTGGGGCCGCCCAGACTGCGAGCGGGTGGACAGAGAGCCGCTGCAGCAGGTCGAGCAGCGCTTCCAGCACCCAATGGGCGCATTGCAGCACCGGCGCTGCCAACGGGTCCGGCAAGACGCTGCCTGCCAAGGCCAGGGGTGTTACCAGCAGGCTGACGATGGGAATCGCAATCGCATTTGCCAGCGGGCTTACCAACGAAACCTGCGAAAACAGGAGCATTGTCAGCGGCACAAGGCCGACCGTGACGGCAAGCTGCGTCCGCGCGGCCAGGCGGAGGGTTTCGCGTGTGCCGGCCAGCCATGCCGCATTCCGCCACGAGCCGCTCGCCGGCCCCGGCGCAACCGCGGCGGCATCCGCCGGAGCGACCGCCAAGACGCCCGCAGGGTCCGCAGCACCGGACAGCGACATCCTGCCGACTGTTGCATACAGGATCGCGGCGACCGCGCCAAACGACAGCCAGAAGCCCGGCCACATCACCGCCCAGGGATCAAGGATCACGACCAGGCCTGCCGCCAGCGCCAGCACATGGGAAATCGCCGACACCCGGTCCAGCCACACCGCGATGGCGACCACCGCAAGCATGTACAAGGTTCGCTGGGCCGGAACCCCAAACCCTGCCAGGGCGACATAGCCCCATGCTGCCAGGAACCCGGCAATCACCGCCAGCCGCGCCGCCGGCAGCAGCAACGGCAGCTGCCATTCCGGCACGAAGAACGATTTCCGCCACAGCCACCCCACTACCCATGCGACCAGCCCGGCGATCATGGTGATGTGCAGGCCCGAAATCGATACAAGATGCGAAATGCCAGTGCGGCTGAAGACCTGCCAATCCTGCTGCGAGATCCCGCGCTGGTCGCCCATCGCCAGCGCAGCAATCACGGCGGCAAACCGCGCATCCGGCAGCGCGGCGTTGATATGCTGGCGAATCCCATAGCGGGCACGTTCAACCGCATTGTGCGCGCTTGGGACGAAGCCGGACAGGCGCTCGTTGCGCCCCTCGGCGCGCACATAGCCGGTAGCGCGGATGCCCTGCTCCAGCAACCAAAGTTCATAGTCGAACCCAAACGGGTTGGCATTTCCGTGTGGCCGCTGCAGGCGCACTTTGAGCCGCCAGCGCTCACCCGGCAGCAAATCAGGCGGCGGCGCAGCGTTGCCGGCGTACGTCCCTGCGTACCAGGACAGCACAATGCGCGGCGGAACGGTCGATGGCGATTCAACGGCGAAATTGAAGCGGGTGCTGCTACCCTGGCGGCTCGGCAGGCTGTCGACTGTACCGACGATGTCGAGGTCGCGCCCTTCGTCGGCCTTCGCCAGCTCGCTGGACAGGCTGCCCTGCGCAATGAAGGCGGCCCAGGCGAAGCCCACCAGGGCTGCCGCCGCCGCAGCAAGACTGGCGCGGAGAAGCAGGAAGAAAATGGCCGGGCGTTGCGATGCGTTCAGCGCCACGCGCCGCACCAGGCACGCACTGGAGGCAGCGATAAGCATCGCAGCCGATACGCACACCAGTTGCGTGCCTGCTTCCGGCAATACCGCCTGGGCCTGGAGCCAGGCCACGCCGCCGATCAGGCCGAGGATTGCGCACCGCATCTCCCCTCCCCGGCAGGCTGGCCGGTCAGGCGGCCATCAAGGCCCGCAAGCGCGGCATCACGTCCAATGCGTTTTGAGTCGTCGCTGCAGCGACTACGCCCGGGTCCGCGCTGCGCAAGCCGGCCAGCGCTTCGCCGATGCCCGCCACTTCAGCCGGAGTATTCACGCCCGGATGAATCCAGGATGGGGCAATATCCGGCGCGTCCGTCTCCACGACGATGGAAGACAGCGGCAGTTCGGCCGCCAGGCGGCGGATCTGCAGCGCCCGGGTAAAAGTCAGGTTGCCGCCAAACCCCAGCTTGAAGCCGGCGTCAATGTAGGCCTGCGCCTGCTGGAAACTGCCATTGAACGCATGTGCGATCCCGCCCGCCGGCCCGACTTGCCGCACATGCTTGAGCACCTGGTCCTGCGACTTGCGCACGTGGCACAGGACCGGCAATTCGAAATCCCGCGCGATCTTGAGCTGCTCGCGCAGGAAATAGACCTGCTTCTCGCGCATCTCCGGCTCGCACAGCATGGGAATGAAGAAATCCAGCCCGATTTCGCCGATTGCCACAAAGCGCGGATCGGCCATCGCCTGCGCCACCGCTTCGCGCATGAAAACCAGGTCGTCCTCCACCGCGTGCGGCACGTAGATTGGATGAATGCCCAGCCCATAGCAGGCATTGGGAGCCTTATGCGCCAGCTCGCGCACGACGTTGAAATTGGCGCGATCTACTGCCGGAATCACCACCATTCCCACGCCACGTTCCTGCGCCCGCTCAGCCAGTGCCAGCGACTGGTCGCCGAATTCGTGGGCATCAAGATGGCAATGGGTATCAATCCACATGGCGCGCGCCTCAGACAGGGTTCAAGCCTTCGTCGGTCAGGCGCAGCATGCGGTCGCAGCGTTCGGCCAGGCTTGCATCGTGGGTCACGATGATGAAGGCCGTGCCAAGGGTGCGCGACAGCTCGAGCATCAGGTCGAAGACTTTTTCGGCAGTCGAATGATCCAGGTTGCCGGTCGGTTCATCGGCCAGCACGCAGGCTGGCTTCGTCACCAGGGCCCGGGCCAGGGCCACGCGCTGCCGTTCGCCGCCGGACAGCTCGCCCGGCACGTGGGTCACACGCTTCTCCAGGCCCACGCGCGCCAGCATTTCGCGCGCCTGCTGCTCCGCCTCCGCGCGCTTCACGCGGCGGATCAGCAGCGGCATCGCCACATTGTCCAGCGCCGAGAATTCCGGCAAGAGGTGGTGGAACTGGTAGACGAAGCCCAGTTCGCGGTTGCGCAGGTCGCCGCGCGCAGCCTCGTTCATGGAGGCGAAATCGCTTCCTTTCAGGACCACATTGCCCGTGGTCGGCGTATCCAGTCCGCCCAGCAGGTGCAGCAGCGTCGATTTGCCGGAACCGGAGGCGCCGACAATCGCCACCCGTTCGCCACGCGCGACGGACAGGTTGATCTTTTCCAGTACCTTGACCTTGTAGCTGCCCTGGGTGAAGGTTTTGCCGAGGTCTCGGCAGCTCAACACATTACTCATAGCGCAGCGCCTCCGCAGGTTTCACGTTGGCCGCCCAGCGGCTCGGGTACAAGGTCGCCACGAAAGCCAGCAGCACGGCCACCACGCCGATCACGCCGACATCGGACCAATGCATGTCCGATGGCACGGAGCTGATTGTGTATATATCTTTAGGCAAGAACTGCACTCCCAGGAGGTTTTCAATAAATGGAACGATGACGTCGATGTTCAGCGACACCAGCACGCCGCCGCCCACGCCAAGCACGGCGCCAAGCAATCCCACCAGCGCGCCCTGGATCACGAAGATCTTCTGGATCGATCGCGGCGAGGCGCCGATCGTGCGCAGGATGGCGATATCGGCCTGCTTGTCCGTCACCGTCATGACCAGGGTCGACACGAGGTTGAAAGCCGCTACCGCCACGATCAGCGCCAGCACCACGAACATCATGCGTTTCTCAGTTTGCACGGCCGCGAACCAGGTCGCATTGAGTTTTGACCAATCCCGTACAGTCAATTCCTTCGGAACCAGCTTTTGCAGCTCGCCAGCCACTTCGGGCGCGCGGTGCATGTCGTCCAGGCGCAGGCGCAGGCCCGCCGGCCCGTCCAGCCGCAACAGCTTCTGCGCATCCTCGATATGGATGAAAGCCATGCTCTCGTCGAACTTCTGGTGCCCTGCGACGAACACGCCGGCCACGGTGAACGTACGCATGCGCGGCACAATTCCGGCCGGGGTCACCGTCCCTTGCGGCAGCACCATGGTTACCTTGTCGCCGAGATTGACTTGCAAGGCGCGCGCCATGTCGATGCCCAGCACAATGCGGAATTCGCCAGGTTTCAGGTCATTAAAACTGCCGTAACGGGTCGTCTTTGCCAGCTCGGAGACATTCGGCTCCACTTCAGGCAGCACGCCGCGCACCACGGCAGGACGCAGCGCCTCGCCGCCGTGCGACAGCATGGCCTCGGCCTGGACGAAGGGGGCGGCGCCTTTTACCGCGGGATTGGCTTGCAGCTTCCTGGCCAGGTCTTGCCAGTCCGGCAAGCTGGTGCCGCGTTCGAACACTTCGACGTGGGCCAGCACCGACAGCATGCGGCCGGTAACGTCCTTGCGGAAGCCGTTCATCACCGACAGGATGATGATCATGGCGCCAACGCCAAGTGCGATGCCGCCGACCGAGATCAGCGAAATGAAGGAAATGAAGCTGTTGCGGCTGCTGCGCTTGCCCGCACGGGTATAGCGCAAGCCGACGATCCACTCGAATGGAAGGTTCTTACTCATAACGCAGGGCCTCCGCAGGTTTGACGCGGGCAGCCCACCAGCTTGGATAGAGGGTAGAGACAAGTGCCAGGAGCAGCGAGGTAACGCCGATCGAGGCGACGTCGCCCCAGCGCAGGTCGGACGGCACGGCACTGATGAAATAGATGTCCTGGGACAGGAAGTGCACGCCGAACAGGCTTTCCAGGGCGCCCACGATAGGCCCAACGTTCAACGCCAGCAGCACGCCGCAGGCAACGCCAATGGCCGTGCCGAACACGCCGACCAGCGCCCCCTGCACCACGAAAATCTTCATGATCGAGAACGGCGAGGCGCCGAGGGTACGCAGGATGGCGATATCGGCCTGCTTGTCCGTCACCGTCATCACCAGGGTGGCCACCAGGTTGAAGGCCGCCACTGCGATGATCAGGGTCAGGATGATGAACATCATGTTCTTTTGCGACTTCACCGCCGCGAACCAGCCCGCATTGAGCTTGGTCCAGTCGCGTATCACCAGCTGGCCTGGCAAGACTGTGCGAAGTTCACCTGCCACAGCAGGAGCCTGCTGCATATCCTGCAGGCGCAGGCGCATGCCGGCCGGGTTGGAAACCTTGTTCAATTCCTGGGCATCATCCAGGTGGACCAGTGCCAGTCCCGAATCGAACTCATTGTGGCCTGATTCGAAAGTGCCGGCCACGGTGAAGGACCGCATGGTCGGCGCCATATTCGACGTGGCATTCCCTTGCGCCATCGCCAGCGCAATCTTGTCTCCCGGCTTCACTTCCAGCTCACGCGCCAGTTCCGCGCCCAGGATGATGTTGAAGGCGCCCGGCTGCAGGACTTCCAGCGTGCCCTGTTTCATCTGCTTGCCGATGTCGGACACCTTCGGTTCTTCGCCCGGCAGGATGCCGCGCACGATGGATGGACGCATGAAGTCGCCGCCGTGCACCAGCATTCCTTGCAGTTCAATGAACGGCGCCGCTCCCTTCACCTGCGGGTTGCGGGCCGCGGCAGCCGCGGTGGCGCGCCAGTCGCCAAAGCCGCCGCTACCCACGTCGTAGAGTTCCACGTGCCCCAGCACGGACACCATGCGCTCGGTCACCACCGTCTGGAAGCCGTTATAAACCGACAGCACCACGATCAGGGCGGTTACGCCAAGCGCGATGCCTGCCATCGAAATCGCGGAGATAAAAGAGATGAAGCTATTGCGCCCATTGCGCCTGCCAGCGCGTGTATAGCGCAGGCCAACCAGCCATTCAAACGGCATTTTTATTAAATTGACACAGTAAAGCACGCAGTTTGCCATATAAAGAGATTCCACTACAATGCCGCATGGCTTCCACGACCGTCGTTCTCCCCTTCGCATTGCCGCCAGCCGACCTGGCCCCGGAACTCTCCCGCAACCTGCAGGCTCCCTCCCTTGCGGCTTTAATTTCGCGCAACAATTTGCTGAAAAAGCATGTTATCGACGACGATAGCCGCGTTTTGCCGCACGAAGCGTGGCTGGCACGGGAGCGCGGCGGCCTTGCCAACGCCGTCATGCACGGCTTTGGGCTGGCGCCGAAGGAAGGCTACTGGTTCATGGTCCATCCGGTCCATATCCAGCTAGCCCG
This sequence comes from Pseudoduganella sp., assembly GCA_039593645.1. Taxonomy (GTDB): domain Bacteria; phylum Pseudomonadota; class Gammaproteobacteria; order Burkholderiales; family Burkholderiaceae_D; genus Rugamonas. The sequence goes on along the minus strand of JBCNOX010000096.1, from coordinate 1,746 downwards.
CAACCACCTGGTGCTGGCCGATTCGCGCCGCCTGCGCCTGGCCGAGGCGGACGCACGGGTGCTGTTCGACCTGGCCAAGCCCTACTTCGACGACCTGGTCTGGGGCGATGCAGAGACCTGGTTCATGCGCGCCGACGGCTGGCATGGGCTGGATACCGCCTCGCCCGATGGCGCCATGGGCAGCAACCTGGCCGACTGGATGCCTGTCGGCCCGACTGCATTGGCCTTCAAGAAGCTGCAGAATGAAATCCAGATGCTGTGGCATGAGCATCCCGTCAACGAAGCCCGCCAGCAGCGCGGCCTGGCGCCGGTGAACTCGTTCTGGATGTGGGGCGGCGCAAGCGCCGGTCCAGCTGCGGGCCGCCCCACGCAAGACCTGGCTGTCGCCGCAGCAGCGCCGTCCTGGCTGGCAGCCCTGGCGACTCCGGGGGCAAAGGCGGCGCCGGGGCAAGGCGGCACCGTCGTACTGCCCCAGCTGATCCCGATGGGCGCCGGCAACGACTGGGGCGCCTGGCTGGGTGCCATGCAGCAGCTTGAACACGAATGGTTCGCCCCCCTGCTGGCCGCCCTGCGCGACGGCCGCACCACCGACCTGACCCTGATCCTGTCCAGCCGCGAAGGCTGGACCGAAATCCGCACCAGCAAACCTGCCCAGCGCAAATTCTGGCGCGCACAGAACCTGAAGAACCTTTCGCAATGACCCGTATCGCCATCCGTCCCTGCCCGCAGCAGGAAGCCGAACTGCTGCTCCAGGGCGGCGTCCACCCCGTGCTGGCCCGCCTGTTTGCCGCGCGCGGCCTGAACAACCCGGCAGAACTGTCCAGCGAACTGGCAGCCCTGATCCAGCCTTCCGGCCTGCTGCACATCGATCGCGCCGCCGAATTCCTGGCCGACTCCATTGCAACCGGCAAGCGCATGGTCATCGTGGCCGACTACGACTGCGACGGCGCCACCGCCTGCGCCACGGCGATCCGCGGCCTGCGCGCCATGGGCGCCAACGTCGACTTCATCGTCCCCAACCGCTTCGAATACGGTTACGGCCTGACGCCGGAGATTGTCGAACTCACCGCGCGCGAGAAATCGCCTGACATCATCATCACCGTCGACAATGGCATCGCCAGCATCGAAGGCGTGGAAGAAGCCAAGCGGCGCGGTATCGACGTCGTGGTTACCGACCACCACCTGCCCGGCGACAGCCTGCCGGATGCCCGCGTCATCGTGAATCCGAACCAGCCGGCCTGCGGCTTCCCATCCAAGCACCTGGCCGGCGTGGGCGTGGTGTTCTATGTGCTGCTGGCACTGCGCGCCGAAATGCGCCGCCGCGGCGTATTCGACGCCCAGACCCAGCCCAAGCTGGACTCCCTGCTCGACCTGGTTGCGCTGGGCACTGTCGCCGACGTGGTCCGGCTCGACACCAACAACCGCATTCTCGTCGCCCAAGGCCTGAAGCGCATGCGCGCCGGCCGCATGCACCCTGGCGTGGCGGCCCTGTTCCGCGTGTCCGGACGTGCCGTGCGCACCGCATCCCCCTTCGACCTGGGCTTCGCCCTCGGCCCGCGCCTGAACGCGGCCGGCCGCCTGGAAGACATGTCGCTCGGTATCGAGTGCCTGCTGACGGACGACGAAACGCGCGCCTGGGAACTGGCGCAGCAGCTTAACGACATCAACCTGAAGCGCCGCGAGATCGAGGCGGAGATGCAGGATGCCGCCCTGCTGCACCTGGACGATTTCCAGCCTGCCGACCGC
>JBCNOX010000095.1:0-12605 GCA_039593645.1 Pseudoduganella sp. | reverse complement strand
GGCCATGGCAGCGTGAAGTTCACATTGCCGCTCCAGCCGTTGTAGGCGACATAGATGGCGGAGGCGCTGTCGCCAAACTCGCTGCCGTCGATGCGCCAGGCAATTGCATGATTGTTGCTGTCGTTGAAGTAAGCCGCATCGGCCATCGCACCGTCGGGCTTGAACCAGCGCAGTTGCTCCATCACGTTGCCGTTGCCGTCAGCCGATGAATAGAAGTTCGCAGGGCGCAGCGCGGGATGGGCCTTGCGGAAGGCGACCAGGCCTTTGGTGAATGCCTGGAAGTTGGACTGGTCAGAAGTCCAGCTCCAGTTCTGCCAAGTCGCGATGGAATCGAGGTTGTAGGGATTGTTGTTGCAGTTAATGCTGCGCAGGGACTCGTCGCCACCCACCATCATCGGCACGCCGCCCGACAGCAGCATCAGCGCCATGCCGTTGCGCGCGGCCTTGCGCTGGTCGCTGGCCACCCCGCCCTGATCCCAGCTATTGTTATTGTCTTCGCCGCCGTCGCTCGGACCGTAAGGCCAGGTCTGGCTGTTGTTCTTCGCGTTGCAGCTATACAGGTCCTTGAGCGTGAAGCCGTCGTGGGCGGTGATGAAGTTCACCGAATGCCACGGCTTGCGCCCATCGTCCCCATACAAGTCGCTGGACCCTGCAAAGCGCGTGGCCAGGGTGCCTGGTGTGATCGCCACCTGACCCATCTTGTTCTGGTCCTGGCGGACCACGTCGCGGTAAATGCCGTTCCATTCCGCCCAACCAGACGGGAAGCCGCCGACCTGGTAGGAATTGCCGCCGATTGCCCAGGGTTCGGCAATATGGTCAACCCCGATGCCGCCTGTCGCCGCGCGTGCCGGCAATTCGGCCACGATGCGGTTCAGCGCATTGCCGCTGTCCATTTTGTCGAAGTTGTAGCAGCCGTGCTGGCAGGTGTTGCCCAGCACCGATGCCAGGTCGTAGCGGAAGCCGTCCACGCCCAGCTTGTCGCGCCAGTAGGCCAGCGAATCGACGATCAGGTTTTGCGCCACCGTGTTGCGGGTATTGTAGTTGCCGCCCACGCCGGTGTTGTCCCAGGAATTCTGGAAGTCGCTGGTCAGCGAATAGTAGGTCGGGTTATCCAGCCCGCGCATGCCGTAGATGTTGTAGGTGGTCTTGTCGCCTGCATTCCATTGGCCGCCCTCGCCCGTGTGGTTGTAGACCACGTCGATGTAGACCTTGATGCCGTTGTCGTGGAAGGCTTTCACCATTTCCTTGAACTCGCGGGTCGGGCCGCCCGCCGTCTTGTCGTAGCTGTAGCGGCGGTCAGGCGCGAAGTAGTTCAGGGTCATATAGCCCCAGAAATTGTCGCCCGTATTGGAATTCGGATCGGCATCGTTGGTGTCGTTCTGGGTCTCCTGCACCGGCAGGAATTCGACTGCGGTCACGCCAAGGCTGGCCAAATAAGGCGCTTTCAGGCCTGCGCCTTTGTAGGTGCCACGGTAGGCGGCCGTGATGCTGCTGTCGTTTTTCGTCAGGCCGCGCACATGGGCTTCGTACACGATGTCGTCCTTGAAGGCGCGCGTCGGTTTGGTTCCGATCGACTGGGAATCGCCCTGCAGCACGATGCCTTTCGGGGCATTGCTGCCGCTGTCGATATTGCGATACAGGGCGCCACTGGCGTAGATCGTGCCGTTGCTCATGGTGGCGGTGGTGGGATCGTGGCTGATCTCCAGCGCGTAGGGGTCGGTCAGCAGCTTGTTGGGGTTGAAGCGGTTGCCATTGGCGTCGACGTCGGAAATAAAGCCGGCCGACGAGCCCTTGGTCCACGCAGCGTTATAGGGCCAGTTCGGCCCCCAGGCGCGGTAGCCATAATAAACCGTGCCGGTAATGCCATAGCTGGCCAACTGGCTGCTGGTGACATTCAGGCTCCAGATGCCACCACTGCCCTGGGTCATCGGCAAGCGGGCTTTTTCCTGCTGGCCGGTGGCAGCGCTGTACAGGTACAGCTCGATACGCGTGGCACGGCTGGAGTAGATCTTGAAGTTGATGCTGGATTTCGTGGCGTCATAGGCGGCGCCAAGGTTATTGGCATTGATGGCGGAGTGGACGAGCGGGCTGGCAAGCAAGGCGCAGCCCAGCATCGCCACCCGGAGGGCACGGCGAAATTTCATGAATGTCTCCCTATTCTTGATTTATGTATTTTTGCTACTCGGTAGCGAATCGATTCTGCTCCTTAGCTAGGGTTAACTCAACTACATTGCAGAAGCTTCGATGTAATTTCACTACAGGAGCAGGATTCCCTTGCCCCTGCTACACTCATGCGCTGGCTTGATAACGACAACACACGGGAGTTGGCATGGGAGTAGATCGCGCACTTATCGAACGCTGGCTTACCGGCTGGAGCTTGTCGCGAGGAGTGCCCCTGCCGTCTAAACTGGATGGCGGCCTGGTCGTTGAAGTCGGCAAGCCGGAACAATTGCGGCGCCATGTCTTTGCCGATGCCGGGCCAGCACTGCAAGCCTGCGCTGACCGCATCCGCGATCCTTACATCTTTCTCAAAGCAGCAGTCGAGCCCCAGGTCTTGCGCCAGGCGTTGCCGGAACGCTGGCACATCGAGAGCCCCGGCTACCTCATGCTGGGACCGGCACAGGCTCCCAATGCGGTGGCGATGCCGCAAGGCTACCAGGCCATCTTCGAAACCCAGCATGGCGCGCATGTCGTGCGAGTGATTCACGACAACCAGCAACTTGCCGCGTCCGGCCGCATCGTGCTGCACGGCCGCACGGCGATTTTCGACCAGATCGAAACAGTGGAATCGCATCGCCGCCGCGGCTTGGGCAGCGTCGTCATGCAGTCACTCGATTCCCTTGCCATTCAAGCCGGCGTCAACGAACGCCTGCTGGTAGCAACCGAGGATGGCCGAGCGCTTTACACCCGCCTTGGCTGGAGCGTCATGTCTCCATGGTCCACCGCAGTACTCCCAGCGCCCAACCAATTGCAGGAAATGTTGGCACTTTCACCATCATTCCAATGAGCTGTTGCCGACTCCAAGGAATTCCGCTATATTGAACACAAGTTCTTTATAACGAAATTCGTTCAACGAGTTTGTTATCGACTATTTGCATCAAGAGTCGGATTTTCCGACGCCAACCTGCCTCACCCGGGCAAGGTGGAAGCCATCACGGCGATGCGGCCTATTAACGGCAACGAAGCGGGCGCGACATGGTTTGCTCCGAATCGGGCCAAGCTCTCAGGAGAAACCATGACAACCAATACCTCCCCCGCTTCATCCCTGGACCTCGGCGCATGGCGCAACCAGTTCCGCATGACCCATACCTTCCATGTCTCGCTCGGAACCAATGAACCCGTGGCCGGCCAGCTCGAATCGACGTTGAAGAACGCAAACGCCCAAATCGAAAAATGGGTGATTTCGCGCCGCGCCGGCTGCTACGAGCACTGTATTACCGTGAAAGGCATTGGCGACGACTCGGCCCGCGAATTGCGTACCGAACTGGCAAGCCTGAATGGCGAATTCAAGGTGCATGTCGAGCACATGCTCCACTTCGACAGCGACGCAACGCCGCGCTGAATCAGGCCGGACGCTTGCGGCCCTTCAATGTGGCCATGACCAGTTCAGCGTTTTCCTTGCAGCCCATATCGGCTGGCTTGGAGTCTATCAGCTGGACCAGCGACTTGAGTTCGGACTTGCTGCGCGCCAGGCGCAGCTCCAGCGCTTCGATGTCGGCGATCTTCTTGTGCAAGGCGGAGAGCAATTCACCGTGCTTCCATGAGGAGCTGCCGTCCGGCAGCAATTGCGCGATTTCTTCGAGCGTGAAGCCCGCATGCTGGGCATCGACAATGATCCTCAGCACAGCCACCGCCTCTTCAGGATATTCGCGATAGCCGTTCGATTGCCGGCTGCCGCCCTTCAGCAGCCCTTTCGCCTCGTAGAAGCGAATCGCCGATGCAGCCAGGCCGGTTTGCCTGGCCAGTTCCCCAATTTTCATAGCGTCCGTCCGCAGTTCATGGCGCCACTATAAGCTTAAAGTCCACTTGAAGGTCAACGGCCGAAATAAATGCTTGACCCTCAAGTGAACTTTAATCTTAAGGTGGAGCCATCGCAACTCACGGACTCCTACGATGAACCCTTTCGAACCACTGACACTACCCAACGGGGCTGTCCTTCCAAACCGCATTGCCAAGGCCGCGATGGAAGAAAACATGGCGGACAAGGACCACGCTCCATCCGATCAACTGATCCGGCTTTACAGCGCCTGGGCCAAAGGTGGCGCGGGACTGCTCATTACCGGCAACGTCATGATCGACCGCCGCGCCATGAGCGGGCCTGGCGGCGTGGTACTGGACTCCGGCCTGCACCGCGCACGCTTCGAGAAATGGGCGACGACCGCGCAGGCGCATGGCGCCCGCATCTGGCTGCAGCTTAACCACCCGGGCCGCCAGATGCCCGCCGCCCTCGGCCAGCCAACCCTCGCACCGTCCGCAGTGGCAATGGACTTGGGCAGCTTTTCCAAGCAGTTCGCGGCGCCGCGCGCCATGACGGAAGCCGATATCGGTGAGGTCCAGAAGCGCTTCGTCAGGACCGCCCAGCTGGCCGAAGAATTCGGCTTCAATGGCATACAAATCCACGCAGCGCATGGCTACCTGCTTAGCCAGTTCCTGTCGCCGATCACAAACAAGCGCGAAGACCGCTGGGGCGGCTCGCTTGAGAACCGCGCCAGGCTGCTGACCGACATTGTCAAAGGCGTGCGTGCGGCGGTCGGCAGCAAGTTCGCTGTCGCGGTCAAGCTCAACTCGGCTGATTTCCAGCGCGGCGGCTTCAGCACCGACGATGCCAGGAAAGTCATCGAAATGCTGAACCCGCTCGGCGTGGACCTGGTCGAACTCTCTGGCGGCAGCTACGAAGCACCCGCCATGCAAGGCGAAGCGCGCGATGGCCGTACTCTGGCGCGCGAAGCATATTTCCTGGAGTTTGCGAAAGACATCCAGTCAGTCGCCCAAATGCCGGTCATGGTCACAGGCGGCATCCGCCGCTTTGCAGTGCTCGAACAAGTGCTGGCCAGCGGCATCGATATGGCCGGCATCGGCACCGCGCTCGCCCTCGACCCGCATTTGCCGAATGCCTGGCGCACCGACAAGGCGCGGACTCCCCTGCTGCGCGCCATCACCTGGAAGAACAAGGTGCTGGCGTCCGTCACCTATATGGCGATGGTAAAGCACCAGTTGCGCCGCCTGAGCCGCGGCAAGCCGGCCAACCCCAATGTGCCGCCTGTCCTCGCACTGCTGCAGCAGCAACTGGATACCGCGATCAGGAATTATCGATACCGCCAATGGGTGCAAGCATGATGCGCCTCGCCAAGCTGACCGCTGGCGTGCTGCTGGCGAGCGCTGCGGCCTTGTCCTGGGCCGACAGCAAAATTATCGAAATTGCAGGCCATCCGGTCCCCGTCATCGCAGGCGGGTTGTACGACCGCTATCGCTCCAACCCGCCGCTATCGGTGATCGCTGCCGAAGCGCCGGAACTCGACCTGGGCTGGTTCAAAGACCTGAAGAAAACAAAAGTCGACATCGGCTTCGAATCCTGGTCGCCCAATTTCTACTACAAGAACAGCCGGATCACCGCAGTCTTTACAGCCGACCTGGACCGCCTGAAGGAGCTGATGCCGGAAAGAGTCCGGGAGGTGGCGCAACCGCTGCAGGTGTGGCCGGGGCGCGGCCTGGTCGCGCTGACCGCTTATGCCTACGAATACTGCGACAACGACAGCTATAACGAAGTAGCGCTGTCGGTCATCACCAGCAAGCCTGGCGCCTTGAGCTTCGGCCCTGTCACACTGGTACGGCAATCGATGTCGAAAGACTTCTGGGGCTATGTCCTGAAGCTGCCGGTGAACACGGAACTAGCGCGCGTGCGAGGCGTGGTCGGCTACAACCTGCCAAAGTGGCTGACCAGCATCGACCGCACCGAGTCGGCGCAGACAGTTAGGTTCAGGATCGGCAACGAAATCACCTTTGAAGCGAAAAAGCTGGGCGATCTTTCAAACAAGGCCGAAATGGCGACCAACAGCTTCACCAACCTTGACCAGCAAGGCCGCCTGACCTTTGGCTATGCTGTCTCGCGCCAGCTGAGCCACGCCTCCAGCAGCGATGCGGATGCTGTCAGGCTGACGCTGGGCAAAGGGGGCCTGTCGGACTACATCCGTTCGCTCAAACTGGGGCGGATGCTGAAATATGAGTACGTGCCGGAGTTCCAGAGTGCTTTATATGCGCCGGCGCTGCTCAGATGAAAAAAGCCGGCGCAAGCGCCGGCTTTTCGGTTCATCCGGGGAGGATCAGAACTTGTAGTTGTACGACACGCCAACCAGCGACAGGTGGGTGCGCCAGGTGCCGATGGTGGTTTCGCCGTTGCCGGTGCAGGTGCCGGCGGCTGCCAGGGTGCTGCACTGGTTGTTGTAGGTGCTCGATGCGTCGTCGAACTTCAGGTAGCTGTAAGCCAGGTCGATCGACGAATTAGCCGATACCTTCCAGTTTGCACCGAAGGAGAGCTGCTTGCGGTCCGAATCAGGCAGTGCTGGGTGGCGCAGGGATGCCTTGTCCACTGGGGACTCGTCGATTGCCACGCCGGCGCGCAGCAGCCATGCGTCGTTCAGCTTGTAGTTCATGCCCAGCGATGCGCGCATGGTGTTCTTCCACTGCTGGCGGATCACTTCATCGCCTTCGCCGGTGCCGACGAACTGGATGTGCAGGTCTTTCATGCGGGAGTGACGGGACCAGGTCAGGTCAGCCATCAGGGCCAGCTTATCGTCGATCTGGGAGAACACGTTGGCCGACAGGGTTTCCGGGGTCTTGATGTCAACCAGGGCCGGCGAGTTGGCCTTGCGCGAGGAAGCCTGCAGCACTGCGTTCACCTTTGGATCGGTGGTCACGGTGGAGAAGTCCCATACCGCATCGCCCTTCAGCTTGTGATGGATCGACGAACGGTAGGCCAGGCCGAAGCGGGTGTCCTTGGTCAGGTTGAACATGTAGCCCAGGTTGAAGCCTACGCCCCAATCCTTGCCGTCCATGGTGGCGTGGCCGTCTTTGGCGGCTGCCAGGGCGGCTGGGTTGCCGCCGGCAGCGACGATCGCTTGCAGCAGGGCTGCGCGGCGTGCGGCAATCGCAGGATTGGCGGCATTTGCGCTCAGGAACATGATGGAACCTGGCACGTCAACGCCCTGGCCCAGCTTGGCCTTCATGAACTCGGCATCGATACCGAAACCGAACGAGTGTTGCTCGTTCAGCTTGAAGGAAACGGATGGGTTCAGGGTGACCGACTTCAGGTCGATGCTGGTCAGCGCGTAGCGGCCGGCCCAGTTGTTGTCATAGTCCAGCTTTGCGCCGTAAGGAACGAAGGTGCCGAAACCGACGGCCCACTGGTCGTTCAGCTTATGGGAGAAGTACAGGGAAGGCGCTGCCACCACGCTCGGCGCGTAGTCGTCCTGGTGCACTGCACCGCCGGTGGAACCGACGTTGCCGAAGCGCTTCGAACCTTCGTCGTCATAGGTCGAATGCGGTACCACGGCGGTGATGCCGCCGGAGAATTGGGTGCCTTCCAGACGGGACAGGCCGGCTGGGTTGGCGAAAATGGTGGAGGCATCGGCGGCTTCAGCGGTGTTGGAGTCCGCAGTGCCCTGGCCGGACACGGACTGGGAACCGAAGCGGTATCCGGATGCGTTTGCGTTCATTGCGCCGGCCGACAGGGCGGCAGCAATCATCAGGGAGAGGTATTTTGGGTTCAAGGTAGGTCTCGGCTGTTCGTTATTGATATATGTTTAACCTTGCGTCATAAGAAATGCGCGAGGGCACCGCAGTCTACACCAAAACCGTACGACGGTGCTTTTTAATTGAAAATAGTGTAATAAATGAGGGGCTCCCAGCCCCTCTTCCAGAGGAGGATCAGGCCAATTGCCCCTGTTGCTTTCTGGTTACAAGACTGACCAGTTTCATTGCCAAACGGAACACAAGGCGCACAAAGACCAGGGCCAGGATCGCTTCCACGAAAGTCAGCACGAAGGCCGGCGCCGCGCCCCAGCGCGCATCGCGGCGGCGGAATTTGGCGATCATGCGCTCTTTGGCGATCTCGATGCTGTCATAGAAGGTCGGCACCACCAGCAAGGTCAGCAAGGTCGAGGTGATGGTGCCGCCGATGATGGCCACGGCCATCGGACGGTAGAATTCGCCGCCATCGCCCATGCCGATTGCCACCGGCAACATGCCGGCGATCAGCGCGAAGGTGGTCATCAGGATCGGGCGCAGGCGCATGCGGCCGGCCTGCATCAGCGCCGCTTCGCGCGGCATGCCTTCCGCTTCCAGCTTGCGCGACGCGTCCAGCAACAGGATGGCGTTCTTGGCCACCAGGCCCATCAGCATGATGATGCCAATAAAGCTCATCAGGTTGAGCGTATCGTCGAACACCAGCAAGCCTGCCACTACACCGATCAGTGACAAGGGCAAGGACAGCATCACCGCCCCCGGCGCCGTGAAGGATCCGAACTGCATCACCAGCACCAGGTACATCAGGCCGATCCCGGACAACAGGGCGACCGTCATGCTGGTGAACAGCTCGGCCTGGCGCTTGCCGGCGCCACCGACGGCCTGGCCAAAGCCTGGCGGGTAATCCATGGCAGCCGCCAGTTTGCGCGCATCGGCGATCACGTCGCCTTGCGAGCGCCCTTCCACGTTGGCCGACACGGACACCGTGCGCATGCCGTTCTTGTGCAGGATGGAAGCCGGCCCCTTGCCCATGGTGATGCGCGCAATCTGGTCCAGCGGCACCATCTGGCTGGAGCCCGCTACCGCGATCGGCAGCCTTTCAATGTTCTGCAGGCTGACACGGTCTGCCGGATGCAGGCGCACCGCGACGTCGCGCGCTTCGCCGGTCGGATCGATCCAGTCACCCACCTCGATGCCGGCAAAAGCCACGCGCAGGGCGCTGGCGGCGTCGCCAGCGGAGATGCCCATCGAATTGGCCAGGCCGCGGTTCAACTCAATCTGCAGCTCGTCTTTCGGATCCTGCTCGGACAGGCCGACATCAACCGCGCCCGGCACCTGGCGCAGCTTGTCCATGAAGGCATTGGTAATCTCCATCAACCTGCGCGAGTCAGGGCCGACGAAGTCGATCTGCACCGGCTTGGCGGCGTTGTTGGAGAAATCATCCAGTACCACGAATTCCCCACCCACCATGCCGGCCAGCTTGCGGCGCAATTCCGAGCCGATCTCGGTCGCATTGCGCTTGCGTTCGCTGCGCTTGCCGATGTCGACAAAGATGTTGCCGCTGGCCAGGTTGATGTTGGTGCTGGTGGCCTTCACTTCCTTCAACGTATGGGCGATCTGGGCGGCGCGCTCGATCTTGCGGCGCGTGTAATCCAGGCTGGAAGACGATGGCGTGCGCACCTCGACCATGATGAAGCCGTTGTCGGTTTTCGGTTGCATGCTGGTGCCGCCGAATTTTACTTGCAAGGTGATCGCGGCAGCAAAGCTGGCAACGGCAATCACGGCCATCCAGCGCCGATGGTGCAGTGCCCATTCGATCACGGTGCCATAGCGGTCGGCCTGCTGGTCGAACCAGTGGTTGAAACGGTCCAGCACTTTGCCGATGCCCTGCTTCGGCGCGGTATGGTGGTCCGGCGGGTCGCCCCAGTAAGCCGACAGCATCGGGTCCAGCGTGAAGGAAATGAACAGCGACACGGCAACCGAGCAGGTCACGGTCAGTGCAAACGGACGGAACCATTCGCCCGGGATGCCTGGCATGAAGGCGACCGGGATGAAGACCGCCATGATGGAGAACGTGGTGGCGGCGACGGCCAGGCCGATCTCGGCCGTGCCTTCCAGCGCCGCCGTGCGCCGGTTTTTGCCCAGCTGCATATGGCGCACGATATTTTCACGCACCACGATGGCGTCGTCGATCAGCACGCCGATCGCCAGCGACAGGCCGAGCAGGGTCATGAAGTTCAGCGTGAAGCCGCACAGCCAGACTGCGATAAAGGCAGCGATAGCCGAAGTTGGCAGCGACAAGGCGGTGATCAGGGTCGAACGCCAGGAATTCAGGAAGGCATACACCACGAAGATGGTCAGGCCGGCGCCCAGCACCAGGGCCTCGATGACATTGTTCAGCGAATTCTGCGCGAATTCGCCGCCATCTTCGGTGATTTCCAGTTTGGTGCCGTCGCTGAACTCCTGGTTGATTTCCTCCACCAGCTGGTGCACCGCCTTGGCCACGCTCACCGTGGAAGCGTCGCGTGAGCGCACGATATTCAAGCCCACGTCGGGCTTGCCGCTGCGCTGGCTCAGGTCGTTGCGCTCGGCAAAACCGTCTTCGATGGTGGCCAGCTGTCCCAGGCGGATCAATTCGTCGCCACGGCGCTTGACCACCACATCCTTGAATTCTTCCGGGCGTTCGATGCGCCCGACCAGGCGGATCGCCTTTTCATCGAGCGCGCCACGCACCTTGCCCACCGGCGCATTGGCATTTTGCATGCGCAACGCCTGCGCCACCTCCACCACCGAAACGTTGTATTCGCGCAGCTTGTCCGCGTGCAGCAGGACCGACAGCTCGCGCCGCATGGCGCCGTTGACGCTGACCGCGGCGACGCCGTCGACGCCGCGGAAGCGGTCGGCCAGCTTGTCTTCGGCCAGGCGCGAAATGGCGGCATGCGACAGCACCGGCGACGACAAGGAAAGATAAACGATCGGCTGTGCGGCCATGTCGCGCTTCACGATTTGCGGTTCGCGCATTTCGGTCGGCAACTTGTAGCGCACCGCCGCGATGGCATTGCGCACCTCATCCGAGGCTTCGATCATGTTCTTGTCGAAGCTGAAGATCAGGCGGAAGGTGGCCACGCCTTCGCGCGCGGTACTGTAGGTATCGGTGACGCCGGCAATCGACTGCAGTTGCTTTTCCAGCCGGTTGACGATTTCGCGCTCCACCGTTTCGGGCGAGGCGCCGGGATACGGGACGGTCACGTTCAGCACCGGCTCTTCGACATCGGGCCGCTCATTGACCTTCAGCTTGGACAGCGCCAGCAAGCCCATCGCCATCATCGAGATGATCAGCACGATCATCGCCACCGGGCGTTTCACACTAAAGTCAGATAAGAACATTGATTAACTTTTTGTTAATTTGTGAAGTATTAAAAAAGGGCCCGGGGGCCCTTCTTTAGTCCTGCCAGGCAGGGTTCAAGCCATGTTTGGCTGGCGGCCGCGGCCGCTGGCCAGCATGAACAGTTTCTTGAGCAAGCGGTACACCAGGCGCACGAAGATCAGTGCCAGGATCGCTTCCACGAAGGTCAAGACGAAGGCCACCGCGGTATTCCAGCGTTCCTCGCGATACTTGAACTTGGCCACCATGCTGTCGCGGGTGATCTCGATGCTGTCGTAGAAGGTCGGCACCACGAGCAGGGTCAGCAGGGTCGAGGTGATGGTGCCGCCGATGATGGCCACGGCCATCGGGCGGTAGAACTCGCCACCGTCGCCCATGCCGATCGCCACCGGCATCATGCCCGCAATCAGCGCGAAGGTCGTCATCAGGATCGGACGCAGACGCATGCGGCCCGCATACATCAGTGCATCTTCGCGGCCAAACCCTTCTTCCTCGCGCTTGCGCGCCGCGTCGAGCAGCAGGATGGCGTTCTTGGCCACCAGGCCCATCAGCATGATGACGCCGATAAAGCTCATCAGGTTCAGGGTGCCGCCGGTCAGCAGCAAGCCCACCACCACGCCGATCAGCGACAGCGGCAAGGACAGCATGACCGCGCCTGGCGCCGTGAAGGAGCCGAACTGCATCACCAGCACCAGGTACATCAGGCCGATACCGGAGACCAGGGCAATGCCCATCGCGCCGAACACTTCCGCCTGGTCCTTGCCGGAGCCGCCCACGTCCATGCCGAAGCCTGGCGGGTAGTCCATTTGCGCGGCCAGCTTCCTGGCCTCTTCAATCACCTCGCCGTTCGAGCGGCCTTCCACGTTGGCCGAGACCGACACCATGCGCTTGCCGTTCTTGTGGCGGATGGTGGCCGGGCCCTTGCCCATGGTGATCTTGGCGATCTGGTCCAGCGGCACCATCTGGTTGGTGCCGGTGACGGCGATCGGCAGGCGCTCGATATTGTCGGGGCTGACGCGGTCTTCCGGATGCAGGCGCACCGCGACGTCGCGGGTCTCGCCGGTCGGGTCGACCCAGTCGCCCACTTCGATGCCGGCAAAGGCCACGCGCAGCGACTGTGCCGCATCGCCGGCGGAAATGCCCATCGAATTGGCCAGGCCGCGGTTCAGCTCAATCTGCAGTTCGTCCTTCGGATCCTGCTCGGACAGGCCCACGTCCACCGCACCCTTGACCTGGCGCAGCTTGTCCATGTACTGGTTGGTGATCTCCATCAGCTTGCGCGAATCCGGGCCGACAAAGTCGATCTGCACCGGTTTACGGGCGCCGTTGTTGATATCTTCCAGCACCACGAACTCACCGCCCACCAGGCCGGCCAGCTTCTGGCGCAGCTCAATGGCAATCTCGGTCGCGTCGCGTTTGCGCTCGCCGCGCTTGCCGATGTCGACCCAGATACGGCCGCCCGACAGGTTGACGTAGGTGC
>JBCNOX010000094.1:0-12611 GCA_039593645.1 Pseudoduganella sp. | reverse complement strand
CCGCCAGGTCGCGCTCAATCGATTCGCCGTAGGTGGCGTGGATGCGGAATGGCCAGCGGTTCTTCACCAGCAGGCGCAGCACCGGTTCCAGCTCGCCTTCCATATGGCCCGGCATTTCAGGGCGCGGCTCGAGGAAGTTCTCGAAGTCGGCTGCGCTCCACACCAGGTTCTCCCCTGCCCCTTCGGTGTTGTAGCCATTGGGGTAGAACATGTGATCGTTGCGGTCTGGCTTGGTCATGGTCAGCCAGCGCTGGTAGTCTTCCAGCTCCTTGCCCGGCTTCTGCGCGAACAGGTAGTAGGATGTGCGGACGGTCAGCTTGCCGTCCTTGGCCAGCTCGAGGCTGACCGCGTAGTCGTCGGGATAGGCCTGGCCACCACCGCCTGCGTCGATGGCGCTGGTTACGCCCAGCCGGTTCATCTCGCGGTGGTACTGGATGGTGGAGTTCAGCTGCTGCTCGCGCGGCAAGGCGCCGGTCTTGCCCAGCGTGGAGTACAGCACCATCGCGTTCGGCTTCGCGACCAGCAGGCCGGTCGGCTTGCCATCGGCGCCCAGTTCCACCACGCCGTCCTTGTATTTCGTGTCCTTGTCGTAACCCAGGACTTCGATGCCCTTCTTGTTCACGAAGCCAAGGCCGTACAGATAGAGGATGAATACCGGTTTGTCCGGCACTGCCTCATTCAGTTCTTCCAGCGTCGGCAGGCGCTTTTCTTCGAACTGGAATTCATTGAAGCCTCCCACCACCTTGATCCACGCGCCGTCCGGCGTGCGGGCCGCCTGCTCGCGCAGCATCTGCATGGCGCGCTTGAGCGAGGTCACGCCGTCCCAACGCAGCTCGGCGTTGTAGTTCAGGCCCTGGCGGATGATGTGGAGGTGGGAGTCGTTCAGACCAGGAATGACCGTGCGGCCGCCGGCGTCGATCACCTGCGTGCCCGGCTTCTTCAGCTTGAGCATCTGGGCATTGCTGCCCACCGCGGTAATCACGCCGCCCTTGATGGCTACTGCCTGCGCGAAGCTGCCTTCGCGCGTCATCGTGGCGACTTTGCCGTTCGTGATGATCATGTCTGTCGCATAGGCATGCGACAGACCGGCAGCCAGCAAGGCTGCGGCCAGCAACGGTCTGTTCATGGCTTATTCCTTGATGGCTTCAACCGAGAAGCCGAGGGTCACGTCGTCGCTCACATGGGGAGCGTATTTGCCGGCGCCGAAGTCGGAGCGTTTGATCTTGGCGATTGCGTTGGCGCCGCAGGCGTCTTTCTTCAGCATCGGATGCGGCATGCACTGGAACGAAGTCACTTCCAGGTTCACTGGCTTGGTCACGCCCTTGATGGTCAGGTTGCCTTCCACGCCTACCACCTTGTCGCCGTTGAACAGGAACTTGGTCGACTTGTAGGTGATGGCTGGGTATTTGGCGGAATCGAGGAAGTCCGGGCCTTGCAGGTGTCCGTTGAACAGATCGGAGCCGGTGTTGACCGATTTCGGGTCGATGGTTACTTCCACCGAGCCGGTCTTGGCTGCGCGGTCGATCTGGATTTTACCGGTGGTGCTATTGAACTTGTTCACCTGGGTCGAATAGCCGAAGTGGCTGTATTCGAAACGGGAGAAGGAGTGGCTTGGATCGATGTTGTAGGTTTCAGGTGTGGCGGATGCGGCGAGGGAGAAGCCGGCGGCGAGGGCAAAGGCGATCAGTTTTTTCATTGTTCAGACTCCAAGTGGGGGATGGTGCCCCATTATGCGACGACTGCCGATCAGTGTAAAACGCATAATGTGCGCGTTACCGATCGACTTTTTCGATAGTAGGCACCACTTGGAAGCGAAAAACAATCACTCTTTCGAGGTATCCCGCCCTTAGTCGCTGCGCATCTGGGCCTGCGAGACATTACTGTTCGCTGGTACGCTCTGGGTCAGCCAGACATTGCCGCCAACGGTGGAGCCGGCGCCGATGGTGATCCGGCCCAATACTGTGGCGCCGGCATAAATCACCACGTCGTCTTCCACGATAGGATGGCGCGGCGTCCCTTTGATCAACTGCCCCGAGTCGTCGGCCGGGAAGCGCTTGGCGCCCAGCGTGACGTGCTGGTACAGGCGCACGCGCTCGCCGATGATGGTGGTCTCGCCGATCACCACGCCCGTGCCGTGGTCGATGAAGAAGCTGGCGCCGATCTGCGCTGCCGGGTGGATGTCGATCCCGGTGCGCGAGTGGGCAATGTCGCTGATGATGCGGGCAATGAAGGGGGCGCCCAGCTTATGCAGGCTGTGCGCCAGGCGGTAGTGCAGGATGGCCACCATGCCCGGATAGCACAGCAGGATTTCCGCAATCGATGTTGCGGCCGGGTCGCCGGCATAGGCAGCCTGCACGTCCGATACCACCAGCGCGCGGATGTGCGGCAGCGAGGCAGCGAATGCCCGCGTGATGCCCTGCGCCGTGGCACTCTGCGCCTCCTCCGTCTCCGCCACAACGGCGCCGAACTGCAGGCCGCGCCGCACCTGTTCGTACAGGCGGTCCAGCGTGGTGTTCAACGTATCGCCGACAAAGTAGTCGATGCTCTCGTCGGTCAGGTTCGGCCGCCCGTAATGCGTCGGGAACAAGGAAGCCGACAAGCCCTCGAGGATTTGCACCAGTTCCGCGCGCGAAGGCAGCTCGCGCACCCGGCGCTGGTGACGGATATTGTGGGTCGCTTCGCGCGACACGCGCAACTGATGAACCACCTCGTCGAGGTCCCAACGCGCTGCGCCGCTCGCGGCGCCGTAAGAGTCGATAGCCATAAGGCACAAGAATATCGAGATTGCATTGAAAAGCGAAAGAAACTGTTTGCACAAGCTTATGCTTTCCAGTCATAAGCGGATATTCCGGGATTCCCTTAAAATAGCGCGCTCACTCTCGGGCACCACATGAAGAACATCCTGCTTACCCTGCTGCTTGCCGGCCTGACCATGGTCGGCCCGCTGGCAATCGACACCTATTTACCGTCTTTCCCGGCAATTGCCGAGACGTTCAGCGCCAGCCCGATGGCGATCCAGCAGACCCTGAGCCTGTTCCTGTTCACCTTTGCCTTCATGATGCTGTTCTACGGCACCCTGTCGGACAGCTTTGGCCGCCGCCCCGTCATCCTGTGGTCGCTGGTGCTGTACGTCCTGGCATCGCTGGGCGGCGCCCTGGCCGGCTCCTTCGGCTTCCTGCTCGGCGCCCGCATCCTGCAGGGCCTGGCCTCCGGCGCCGGCTCGGTGATCGGCCGCGCCATCGTGCAAGACCGCTTCGACGGCATGGAAGCCCAGAAAATGCTCGGCAATATCATGATGGTATTCGGCCTGGCGCCGGCCATTGCGCCCGTGCTGGGCGGCTGGCTGCAGGTTTCCTTCGGCTGGCGCTCCATCTTCTGGTTCCTGACTGCCTTTGGCGTCTTGATGTGGGTTGCCGTCTGGCGCTGGCTGCCGGAAAGCCTGCCGCAGGAAAAGCGCCACCCGCTGCACCTGGGCGCCATCGCACGCAATTACTGGATGGTGCTGAAGCACCGCCAGTTCCTGCTGCTGTCGGTGTCGCTGGGTGCGGCCTTCGGCGGTTTTGCACTGTACATCGGCTCCGCGGCCTACTTCATCATGCATATCCTGAAGCTGCCGGAAACCGCCTTCGCCTGGCTCTTCATCCCTCTGATCAGCGGCCACGTGCTGGGTGCCACCGCAAGCGGCAAGCTGGCCCACCGCATGGCGCCAGCCAAGCTGATTCGCCTGAGCTACGGCCTGATGGCCATCGCCGCGGCGCTTAATGTTGGATACAACTGGTTCTTTACTGCGACCGTCCCTTGGGCCGTGCTGCCGCTGTTCCTGTTCTCGTTCTCGCTGGCCCTGGCAATGCCGCCGCTCACACTGGCCGGCATGAACCTGTTCCCGCAGAACAGCGGGTTGGCCGCGTCGATGCAGTCCTTCCTGCAAATGATGCTGTTTGCGCTGGTCTCCGGCCTGGTGGCGCCGCTGCTGTTCGACAGCGCGCTGCACCTGGCGCTCGGCCTGGTGGCGTGCCTGGTGGTGAGCTACGCCACCTACCTTGGCGCCACCCATGGCCAGCATCAGGGCCAGGGCGCGGGCGTCACTTCCTGATACTGCGGGCCGCCCTGCTCAGGTTCTGGGGCGGCCTGCGGCGGCTCGTGGCCCAGTTTCAGGTTGGGAGGCAAGCCGAGGCCGAGGATTTCCTTCCTGCCTTCGACAAAATCGGAAGTGCTGAGGGGATGTTCGGGATCGGGCCAGTTGGCAATGGCCCAGTTCTGCACTTCGACGTAGCGCTTCCACACTTCGGTGACAAACTTTCGCCTGATTTCATCGTCCATTGGTGCCTCCGTTGGGTTTCCCCTACTCTACACCAGCGGCGAAAATGCTGTCACACGGGCTTGATCCGGTAGGCGCAGCGGCGTTCGCCGGACAGAATGTGTTCCTCGCGCCGCACCTCGCAGCCGGGGCCCAGCACACGCTGGAAGACGTCGAGTTCCGAACGGCAGAAATTCTGGCATTCGCGCGCTGCGGCGCAGATCGGGCAATGGTTTTCCACCAGAAGCAGCGTGCCGTCGCCTTGCTGCTCGACTTCCGCCATATAGCCTTCCACATCGCGCGCCAGGGCCAGGGCTTGCACACGCTCAGCCAGTGCGGCTCCATCACCGATCGTCTCGCGATAGAACGCCTCGCTGGCTTGCTCTCGGGCGGCGATGAGCTTGTCCATCCCTTCTTCGCCGAACAGGGCGCGCACCTGGGTGATCAGCTGCAGGGTAAGGTCGGCATGGCGGTCCGGGAAGCGCGCATGGCCGGCGTCGGTCAGCAGCCAGCGCCGCGACGGCCGGCCGACTTTTTCCGACACGTCTTCAAAGGTCACGAAGCCGCGTTCCTCTGCCGCCTCCAGGTGGCGGCGCGCGCCCATCGAAGTCAGGTCGAGCAATTCGGCCAGCTGCTGCGCCGTGCGCGGGCCGCGCGTCTTCAGCAGGAACATAACCTGGTCGGCAGTGTTCATGCGCCAGCTCCTTCAGCGCCGGCCACCGTGCGCTGTACGGGCACGGACACGATCTCCCTTCGCCAGCCGCGCAGGCGCCAGCCGGCCCACGCCGCGAGCACGGCGCCGAGCAGCAGGATCAGGCGCGTATCGACCAGCGTCAGCACCGAACCAATCGCCGCCATCACGATGTTTGCGAGACAGAAGGTCATCGACAGCAGGCCCATGACGGAGCCCTGCCCGTGCGCCGCAAAACGGTCCGCCGCCCACGATTGCACCGTCGCGTTATAGAAGGCATTCGGCAGCCCGAACAGGCAGATCGCGACCATTCCAATCCACAGGTTGCCAAGCGCAACGCCCGCCACCGAAGCGGCCAGGCCGAACGCCAGCCAGCTGGCGCGATGCAGCGGCTCCATGCTGCTTTGGCGGCCTGCGATGAGGGCAGCCAGCGTCATGATCGCGCACATCGCCATATTGATGGTGGCGATGCCGCGGGCATCGTAGCCGCCCTGTTCCACCAGCCACAATGGATAGTACTCGTAGAAGCCGGTGATCCCGCAGGTCAGCGCCAGCTGCACGATGAACAGCGTCCGCAGTTCCGGGAAGCGCAGCAGGTTCATGGCGTGGTGGGAACGCGCCACCTGCCACCAGGAGGCGCCATCGGCCGGCGCCTTGGCCGCGCGCGGCACCGTGATTGCCACCAGTGCCGCCGCCAGAATCAGCGCGGCCACCGCCACCCAGAACGGCACGGTGACGCCGAATCCCAGCGTGAAGCCGGCCAGCACCGGCCCCACCAGCCAGCCCAGATGCAAGGAACCATTCACCAGCGACAAGGCGCGCATCCGTTGCGGGCCTTCCAGCTTTTCGGCCACCAGGGCTCGCGCGACCGCGCCATTCCCTTCCAGCAGGCCGGTGCCGAAGCGGGCCAGGATGAACAGCGGGTAGGACTGCATTACCAGCGCGAGCGCAGTCAGGGCGTGTCCCGCTGCGGCGCCGAGCGCAGTCGCCAGCAGGATCGGGCGGCGCCCATAACGGTCGGACAATGGGCCAAGCAGCGCGGAACCGATCACCAGACCGATCGGGTTCACCGTCAGCGCAATGCCAAACAGCAGCTTGGGCGGCAGGCCGAGGAAGTTATTCAAGGAGTTGTGCGCTTCGGCCGCGAACATCGGCGGCAGGATCGGGTATGGCAGCGATGCGCCCGTAGTGGACAGCAGGCCAAGCAGGCAGGTTGCCGCAATCAGGAGGACATTGTTCATGCCCTCCAATATACGCAGGCCTCGACAATAAGTAAACGAAATTCTTTACTTATCATCAGGCGGCCGATTTGGTCAGTTGCGGCAGCGATGCCATCAAGTCCGAGAAACGCTGGCCCTGGATCATCACATGGCTACGCAGCAGTTCGGCAGCCTTGTCGCCGTCACCGGCGAGGATTGCCTGCACCACGCCTTCATGTTCGGAATACGAATGGCCGATGCGGTTGCGTACGCGAAGCTGCAAGCGACGGTATGGCCGCAGGCGGCGATACAGGCTGCGCGTCTGCTCGAACAGGAAGCTGTTGTGGGCGCCGGCATAGATCGCCTCGTGGAAGGCCTCATTGCGGTAGTAGTACTCGTCCGGCTCCTGCGCCTCCACCGCCGCCTTGCATGCTTCGTGCGCGGCCAGCAGCACCTGCTGCTCTTCCGGCGTCATGCGCCGGGCAGCCAGGCGCCCGCAAGTCGCTTCCAGTTCCGACATCACTTCAAACATTTCCACCAGCTGTTGCGGTCCCAGTTCGGCCACGATCGCACCGCGCCGCGGCCGGATCACCACAAGTCCCATAGATTCCAGTTGAATCAGCGTTTCGCGGATCGGCGTGCGCGACACCCCGAAACGGGTGGCCAGTTCGGTCTCGTCCAGGTGCTGCCCCGGCTGCAGCTCGCCCATCGCAATCATTTCCTCGATGGTTTCCCGCAGGGTGGATGAATGTTTCGTCATGGAACTAAAAGTTCAGTATGTATATAAGACTACATTATAAGACGCATATTTTGCTTGACAATGTATTCGGCGAAGATATTCTTGTATACATAAAAAACAAAGCTGCATACTTAACCCTTGGAGGATGACATGTCCCAGATGACCCGCAGGTCCGTTCTTGCCGCACTCGCCGCCAGCCCGCTGTGGCTGCAAACCGCCTGGGCCCAGAGTGGCGCCCTGAAGATTTCGCACCAGTTCCCCGGCGGTACCCTGGCTGAAGGCGACTTCCGCGACCGGCTGACCCGCATGTTCGCGGCGGAAGTGGAGAAGCGCACCAAGGGTGCGTTGAAATTTGCGATCTATCCCGGCTCCTCCCTGATGAAGACCAATGCCCAGTTCTCGGCCATGCGCAAGGGCGCGCTGGACCTGTCGCTGGTGCCGCTCTCCTACGCGGGCGGCGAAGTCCCGGAAGTGAACATCGGCCTGATGCCAGGCTTGGTCACCTCGTATGAACAGGGCTACGGCTGGAAGAACCAGGAAGTCGGCAAGGCGCTGACCCAGCTCCTGTGGGAAAAAGGCGTGGTGCTGGTGAGCTGGATCTGGCAGGCGGGCGGCGTTGCGTCGCGCGTCAAGCCGGTGGTCGACCCGGAAGATGCCAAGGGCTTGAAGATCCGTGGCGGTTCGCGCGAGATGGACCTGATCCTGAAGGCCGCCGGCGCCGCTGTGGTGTCGCTGCCTTCCAATGAGATCTATGCCGCCATGCAGACCGGCGCCATGGATGCGGCACTGACCTCCTCCACCTCCCTGATTTCCTTCCGCCTGGAAGAAGTATCGAAAGCCCTGACCACCGGGCGTGGCACCGCCTACTGGTTCATGTTCGAGCCTTTGATGATGTCGCGCGCCGCGTACGAGCGCCTGCCGAAAGACCAGCAGGCAGCGATCATGGCCGTTGGCGCCGAACTGGAAGCTTTTGCCAGGACGGCAGCCCAAGCCGATGACACGCAGGTCGCCGCCGTCTACCAGAAGGCCGGCGCCAAAGTGGTGGACCTGAACGCGGCCACCGTCAAGAAGTGGCAAGCCATCGCGCGCACCACCGCATGGAAGGATTACGGCGAACGCAACGACAGCTGCGCCAGGCTGCTGGCACTCGCGGAGAAAACGCTGTGAGCCGCGGATTCGAACTCAATCCGCCCAAGGAGGCGGCGCTGCCGCAGGCTCCAGGCCTGTCGACAGCGGGTGCGCTGCTGGCGAAGGTAAACCAGGGCTTGCTGGCCCTGTCCATGGTGGCGATGGTGGTCACGGCACTGGTCCTCACCTATTCCGTGGTGTCGCGCTACTTCTTCCACGCGCCAACGGACTGGCAGGATGAGGCGTCAATCTTCATGCTGGTCGGTGTGACCTTCTTCTGCTGCGCCTACGTGCAGAGCTTCCGCGGCCATATCGGCATCGAGGCGCTGGCCGCCATCCTGCCGCCCAAGGTCAATGCGGTGCGCCTGTTCGTCGTCGACCTCCTGTCGTTCGTGTTCTGCGCCTTCTTCTCCTGGAAATCGTGGACGCTGTGGCACGAAGCATGGGTCGATGGCCAGACCACCACCTCCACGTTCGCACCGCCGCTGTGGATCCCCTATTCCATGATGGCGGCCGGCATGACCTTGCTGACCCTGCAGATCCTGCTGCAAGTGCTGGCTCGAATCACTGATAAAGGAGCCGCAAAATGAGCGAGCTGACTTTGGGCGCCCTCTACGGCATCGTCACCCTGGTCGTCATGTTCTCCGGCATGCCGATTGCCTATGCGCTGGGCATCGTGGCGACCACCTTCATGTACTTCTTCATGCCAGCAAGTTCGCTCGATACGGTGACCCAGAACGTGTACGAGGAAATGGCTTCCATCACCCTGCTTTCGATCCCGCTGTTCATCCTGAAGGGTGCAGCCATCGGCAAGTCGCCGGCCGGCAAAGACCTGTATTCGGCCATCCATACCTGGCTGCACAAGGTACCTGGCGGCCTTGGCATCGCCAACGTGTTTGCCTGCGCGCTGTTTGCTGCCATGGCCGGTTCATCGCCAGCCACCTGCTCGGCGATCGGTTCCGCCGGCATTCCTGAAATGCGCAAGCGCGGATACTCGCCGGGTTTCGCGGCCGGCATTATCGCGGCGGGCGGCACGCTCGGCATCCTGCTGCCGCCTTCGATCACCATGATCCTGTATGCCGTGGCAGCGGAGCAATCCCTGGGCCGCCTGTTCCTGGCCGGCATCGGCCCTGGCGTGCTGCTGGTGCTGCTGTTTGCCGGCTATGCCGTCTATCGCGCCCGCGCCGAATACAAACTGGCGCTGGTGGCTTACCAGAACGGCGGCGTCAAGTCGGCCTACCTGGAAGACGAGCATTTCACCCTGCGCGAGAAAGTTGAAATGCTGCCGCGCGTGCTGCCCTTCATCGTGCTGCTGATCGGCGTGATGGTGGCGCTGTATGGCGGCTTTGCCACGCCGTCCGAAACGGCGGGCCTCGGCGCCCTGCTCGCACTGGTGCTGATCGCCGTGGTGTATGGCGCCTGGCGGCCGAAGGACATGTCGCCGATCCTGTCCTCCACCATCAAGGAATCGACCATGCTGCTGCTGATTATCGGCATGTCGCTGCTGTATTCCTACGTGATGAGCTACCTGCATATCAGCCAGGCGGCTGCCAGCTGGGTGGTCGGCATGCACCTGTCGAAATGGGTGCTGCTGGCAACCATCCTGGTGCTGGTCGTGGTGCTGGGTTTCTTCCTTCCGCCGGTGTCGATCATCCTGATGACGGCGCCGATCATCCTGCCGCCGTTGCGCGAAGCGGGCTTTGACCTGGTGTGGTTCGGCATCGTCATGACCGTGGTGATGGAAATGGGCCTGATTCACCCGCCGGTCGGACTGAACATCTTCGTCATCAAGAATATCGCGCCGGACATTCCGCTGCGCGACGTGATCTGGGGCGTGATGCCTTTCCTGCTGCTGATGGTCGCCGCCGTGGTCCTGCTGTGCATCTTCCCAGGCATTGCCACCGGCCTGCCGGACATGATCATGGGAGCCAGGTAAATGAATGCCCCAACCCGCGTGTGGGACAGCCTTCAGCGCAACCGCAACGACCGCCTGGCGCGTGCCCGCGGCGCACTGGGAGGCGAGCTGGCAGGCAAGGCACTACCGGCCGCCCGCATCGCCGACCTGCTGCATGCGGTGCTGGAAAACGGCGACCGCGTCTGCATCGAAGGCAATAACCAGAAGCAGGCCGACTTCCTGGCACAGGCGCTGGCGGGACTCGATCCGCAGCGTGTGCACGACCTGCATATGCTGCAATCGGTGCTGGCACTGCCCGAACACCTGGACGTGTTCGAGCGCGGTGTTGCGTCGAAGCTGGATTTTTCCTTCTCCGGCCCGCAGGCCGCCCGCGTGGCGAAGCTGGCGGCGGCGGGCAAGCTGAATATCGGCGCGATCCACACCTACCTCGAGCTGTTCAGCCGCTACTTCATCGACCTGCCGCCGCGCGTGGCGCTGGTTGCGGCCGAAGCGGCCGACCGCAACGGCAACCTGTACACCGGCCCGAATACCGAAGATACGCCGCCCATCGTCGAAGCGACGGCCTTCAAGAATGGCATCGTGATCGTGCAGGTCAACCGCATCGTGGACGAACTGCCGCGCATCGACGTGCCGGGCGACTGGGTCGATTTCGTCGTGCAGTCGCCGACGCCCTACTACATCGAGCCGCTGTTCACGCGCGACCCGGCACAGATCTCCGAAATCCAGGTGCTGATGGCGATGATGGCGATCAAAGGCATCTATGCCGAGTACCAGGTGCAGCGCCTGAATCACGGCATCGGCTTCGACACCGCCGCCATCGAGCTGCTGCTGCCGACGTACGGCGCTTCGCTCGGCCTGCGCGGCAAGATTGCCACCAACTGGGCGTTGAACCCGCATCCCGCCCTGATTCCCGCGATTGAAGCGGGCTTCGTGGAGTCAATCCACTCCTTCGGCTCGGAGCTGGGCATGGAAAACTACATCCGCGCCCGGCCCGACGTTTTTGCCGTTGGCCCGGATGGCTCCATGCGCAGCAACCGCGCCTATTGCCAGGCCGCCGGCCACTACGCCTGCGACATGTTCATCGGCTCCACCCTGCAGATCGACCTGGCCGGCAATTCGTCCACCGCGACATTGGGGCGCATTTCCGGCTTCGGCGGTGCGCCGAACATGGGCGCCGATGCGCGCGGCCGGCGTCACGCCAGCCCCGCGTGGCTCAAGGCCGGCGCACAGGCGCGCCAGGGCAGCGGCGCCATACCGCGCGGCCAGAAGCTGGTGGTGCAGATGGTGGAGACCTTCCGCGAGCACATGCAGCCTGCCTTCGTCGAGCGGCTGGACGCCTGGGAGCTGGGGGAACAGGCAAAGATGGAGATTCCCCCGGTAATGATCTACGGCGACGACGTGACCCACATCCTGACCGAGGAAGGTATTGCCAACCTGCTGCTGTGCCGCAGCGCGGAGGAACGCGAACAGGCCATCCGCGGGGTGGCTGGCTACACCCCGGTCGGCCTGCAGCGCGACAAGCACATGGTGGAAAACCTGCGCGACCGTGGCATCATCACACGTGCCGAAGACCTGGGCATCGACAAACGCCATGCCACGCGCGACCTGCTGGCGGCCAAGAACATGAAAGACCTCGTGCGAGCGTCCGGCGGGCTGTATGACCCGCCCAAGCGCTTCCGCAACTGGTAGGAGCAAAGATGGAAACACTCAATTACCGATTCGAACAGGGACGGCGCTCGCTGTCTGCAGAGCCGCGCATCGTCGGCGTGGTCAGCTCGGGCAACCTGGAAGTGCTGATCGAAAGCACTCCGCTGGGCGGCGCCTGTGAAGTCGGCATCCAGACTGCCGCCGTCGGCTTCGGCCCGATCTGGCAAGCCGTGATCACCGACTTCCACGAACGCTGGCAACTGGCCGACACGCGCATCGCCATCAACGACATGGGCGCCACGCCCGCCGTGGTCAGCCTGCGCCTCGACCAGGCTGTCGAATCCATGCTGGGAGAAGGCAAATGAGCAGCTACCTGGAGGCCAGCGCGCGCGAGCGCCTGACGCTGTTCGACAGCTTTGAAGAATTCATCGGCCCCGCACAACGCGTCGTCAGCCCGCACCTGGCGCAACTGAATGCGCCGGTCTCGTTCGACGATGGCGTGGTAGTCGGCCGCGCCACCCTGGACGGCCTGACGCTGTTCGCTGCCGCGCAGGAAGGCGGGTTCATGGGCGGCGCAGTCGGCGAGGTGCACGGGGCCAAGCTGGTAGGCTTGCTGCGCCGCGCCCTGCTTGACCGCCCGGCCGCCGTC
The DNA here is from genome assembly GCA_039593645.1 of Pseudoduganella sp. Lineage (GTDB taxonomy): Bacteria > Pseudomonadota > Gammaproteobacteria > Burkholderiales > Burkholderiaceae_D > Rugamonas. The sequence goes on along the minus strand of JBCNOX010000094.1, from coordinate 346 downwards.
CTGCTGTTGCTGGAAACCGGCGGGGTGCGTCTGCATGAAGCCAACGCGGGGCTGATCGCCGTGTCGGAAGTCATGCGCGCGGTGCTGGACGTGCGCGCTGCCGGCATTCCGGTTGTTGTACTGATCGGCGGCTCCAACGGCGCTTTTGGCGGCATGGGCATCGTCGCGCGCTGCGCCAACTCACTGGTCATTTCGGAGGAAGGCCGGCTGGCCATGTCAGGCCCTGAAGTGATCGAAACCGCCAATGGCGTCGAGGAGTTCGATTCACGCGACCGCGCGCTGGTATGGCGCACCACCGGCGGCAAGCATCGGTACCTGCTGGGCGACGTGCAGCGTATCGTGGACG
>JBCNOX010000093.1:0-12701 GCA_039593645.1 Pseudoduganella sp. | reverse complement strand
GGACATGCTCGATGCCGCGCAAGGCCTGGCGCCTGAAATGCACGAATGGCTGGAGGCGCCGCCCAGCTTCAAGGCCAAGCTGGAACTGTTTGGCCGTATCGAGAATACCGACTTGCTGCTGGCCGGCGCCTGCCGCCTGCTGCAGCAACTGACCGGCTGGCTGTGCGCCCACCAGTTTGCCGTTTCGCGCATCCGCCTGCTGCTGGAGCATGAACGCGGCCGCGAAGCCTGCCCGCCGACGCTGGTGGAAGTGATGCTGGCCGAGCCCACCTGGCGCGATGAACATATCGTGCGCCTGCTGAAGGAACGCCTGGCCAAGCTGGAGTTGCCGGCGCCGGCGATCGGGCTGGTGCTGGAGGCGGCCCAGGTTGAGCCGATGGCCCCGCTCAGCGACTCGCTGTTCCCCGATCCCGGCGGCAGCCCGCAGGACCGCCAGCGCCTGTTCGAAGTGCTGGTGGCGCGGCTCGGTGCGGAGAATGTGCTGCAGCCCTATCCCAAGGCCGACTACCGCCCCGAAGTGGCCAACCGCTGGGTGCCCCTGCATGAGAAGGTGCGCCCGGCCGACGTGGCAGCCCAGATGCCGCCGCGCCCTTTGCCGCGTCCCGCCTTCCTGCTGCCCAAGCCGATCCCGCTCCTGATGCGCGACCACCGCCCGTTCTACTGCTCGCCGCTGCGCATGGTGTCGGCCGCCGAGCGCATCGAAGCCGGCTGGTGGAGCGAGACGCAAACCCGCGACTACTTCATCGCCGAGGGCGAGGACAATGCCTACTACTGGGTCTACCGCGAACGCATTCCCGGCACCGAGGAAACGCGCTGGTACCTGCATGGCTTGTTTGCCTGATGCATTGAGCGGCAGGTGAAGACCGTTAACGTGGCCGACCTGGGGCGCCTTGGCGAACAATTGCACGCTACATTGAACTGGCTTGTGGAAGGCGTATGATGGGCGCACATTGGGAGGAGCGCATATGTACGCACAAAAACTCGAATTCCCTGGCGCAAACGGGGAGATGCTGGCGGCGCGGCTGGACTCACCGGAGAGAGGCGTCCGTGCCTACGCCCTGTTTGCACATTGCTTCACCTGCGGCAAGGACGTTTTCGCCGCCAGTCGGATTGCGCAAGCGCTGACTGACCACGGCATCGCCGTGCTGCGCTTCGACTTTACCGGCCTCGGGGCCAGCGAGGGCGACTTTGCCAACACCAACTTTTCATCCAATGTGGCCGACCTGCAGGCGGCCACCGATTTCCTGCGGCGCGAATTCCAGGCGCCGCGCATTCTGATCGGGCATAGCCTCGGCGGTGCGGCGACGCTGGCCTTTGCCGGCACCGTGCCCGAGGCGCAAGCCGTGGTCACCATTGCCGCGCCGAGCGATCCGGTGCACGTGACGCATTTGTTCGGCGACCAGATCGACGCCATCACGGCGCAAGGCGAGGCCATGGTGCAGCTGGCCGGGCGGCCGTTCCGCATCAAGCGCCAGTTCCTGGAAGACGTGGCGGAGAACAGCTTGCGCAACAAGATCGCCAATATGCGCAAGGCCTTGCTGGTCATGCACGCGCCGGGCGATACGACAGTCGGCATCAATAATGCGCTGGAAATATTCACGGCGGCCAAGCATCCAAAGAGCTTTATCTCACTCGATACGGCCGATCACCTGCTGACCGTGCGCGAGGATGCGATGTATGTGGCGGGCCTGATTGCTGCCTGGAGCGAGCGCTATCTCAAGGATCACCAGGCTTCCACGCCATAGCCTTCTTGACGGCAGGCCGTTCGCCGACGGTGGCCAGCCAGCGCTGCACGGCGGGCTTGCCTGTCAGGTTCAGTTCCAGGTGCGGCGGCGGCGTGTGTCCACGGATAGCAGGCGATATCGGCGATCGTGTAGTGCTCGCCGGCCACGTAGGTATTGCCGGCCAGCGTACGGTCGAGCACATTCAACAGGCGGTCCGCCTCGGCGATGAAATGCTCCTTCGGCAGCGCAAGATCTACTTTTGAAAAGAAGCCCAACTGGCCCAGCATGGGGCCAAGGCCGCCGACCTGCCAGTACAGCCATTGCAGGGCGTGGTAGCGTTCCGGCCCTTCCGGCGCCAGGAAGCGGTCGTATTTTTCGGCGAGGTAAGTGAGGATCGCACCACTTTCGAACAACGCAAGCGAGCCATCCCTCAGCGCAGGGATCTTGTTGTTGGGTGAGATGGCCAGGAATTCGGCGGCGAACTGCTCATGCTCGCGGAGGTCGACCGGCACCACCTCATAAGGAAGGTCGAGTTCTTCCAGCAGGATCAGCGGCTTGCGCCCATTGGGCGTGGTCCAGGTATAGACGGTGAACATGGTGCGCACCACTCTAGCGCGGGGAAAGGAAAACGGGCGCACCGCAGTGCGCCCATTTGCTGTGACTTACTGTCGCGGCGCCAGGATGGCTTCCAGTCGGTCAGGCGTGCCGTCGATGCGTTCCAGGCGCGGATACTTCAGGCCTTCGTAGTATTCCAGCGCGACGGTGCGGTATTGCTGGCCGTGTTTTACCAGCAGTTCGATCGGCTTCCTGCTGGTCTTGGCTTCGGTGACCGCCTTGCGCAGCAGGTCGGCCTTGTAGGCGCGGCCATTCACTGCCAGCAGGGTGGTGTTGCCGGACAGTCCGGCCTTGAAGCCAACGCCTTCCCACTGGATGCTTTCGAGCTTGCCTTCATTGCCGACGTTGAAGCCGAGCGAGTAGGTGAAGTCGGCTGACTTGCTGCGGTCTTCGGCGGCTTTCAGGAAGTCGGTCTGCTTTTCAGCGAACACCAGCTTGTAGCCGGCGCGGGTGATGCCGTCCATCGGCACCGGGCCCAGTTCCTCGATGCGGGTGCGCAGGAAGCTGGCCCAGTCGTGCGGCTGTACGCTGTTGAGCACTTTGACCACGTCGTCGAAGGTGTAGTGCAGCGCTTGCACGCGGCCGTCTTCCACGCCAAAGAACTTGGCCGAGAAGTCGTCCAGCGAGCGCTTGTCGCCCGACAGCTCGCGGATTTTGGTATCGACGTCGAGCCAGACCAGCATGCCTTCAACGTAGTAGTCTTCGCTGCGCTGGTAGTTCGACCATGGTATCGGGCGGCGCGCATTGATGATCGGATCGTAGGTGGTGTCCTGCACCGAGCGCCATTCGCGACCTTTCTGGATGCCGTAGCGCGCAGCGCTGGAGGCAATGATGTCCTTGATGCTGGCAGCCTTCATCAGGCCGGAACGTGCAGCCAGCACTTCGCCGTAGTAGGTGGTCTGGCCTTCATACACCCACAGCAGGTCGTTCTGCAGCGGCTGGTTGAAGTTCAGCACGTCCTGGCCTTTCGGGCGGCGGAACTTGCCGTTCCAGGAGTGGGTGAATTCATGCGGCAGCAGGCCGCGATCGGATTCGGTCTTGTTCCAGTCGGTGAAGTAATCGGGCTTCAGCGCGTTTTCGCTGGACTGGTGGTGCTCGCGGCCGACGCGGCCGAATTCATCGCTCAACGCGAACAGGAAATCGTAGTGCTTGTAGTGCTGGGAACCGAACACCTTGTAGGCTTGCTTGACCAGGTTGCGGTGCAGTTCGATGTGTTCAGGCTTGGCTTCCAGCGCTTCCGCGGTATCGGCCACCACGTTCAGGTGCACCGGCACCTTGGCGCCAGGGTCGAGGTCGAAGCGCTTGAAGTGGCGGCCGGCGAACAGCGGCGAATCGACGAAGGTTTCCACGTCGGTGGTCTTGAAGGTCACCACGTCGCCTTTGCGCTCAGCTTCTTCCAGCGCGGAACCGTACTGCCAGCCGGCCGGCAAGGTCAGCGTGGTCTGGATCGGAATGCGGCGGGTGGCGTAGCCGGCCGGGTACATGGTCAGCGATTGCCACTGGATGCCCAGCATGTCGGGTGTAATCGAAGTGCGGCCTTGCGACGCTTCGGTCGGGGCCAGGTGCTGGTATTCCACGTCGATTGCCTTGGCGCCGGCCGGCACCTCGATGTGGAAGGCGTACACGTTCACGTTGTCGCGGCGCCAGGCCAGGGTCTTGCCGTTGGCGGAAACCTTGAAGCCGGCGAACTGGTTCAGCGCACCGGTCGGGCCATGCTGGGCGGTTACCCACTGCGGAAACAGCAGCGTCATCTTGCCGGGCCTGGCCGGAATCGACTGCTGGATGCGGTAGATATTCTGGGCCGTATTCGAGGCATCGACCTTCATCACGATGGTGCCCGGGTAAGGCTGGTCAGCCGGGGCGGGGATGGCTTGGCCGGCGTGGGCGCTGAAGGCGGAGCCCAGCAGCAGGGCGAGGGCGGTGTTGGTGAACAGTTTCATTTATTTCAACAAGGAAAGTGCGACGGGCGAGTTTAGCATGCAGGGGGTGGCAAATTGTTTCGGAACGTAACGTGAAAAAAATCTCTTGAAATCCCTTTTGGGGCACCTATATCGGATTCAGCGGTTGCCCAGCCGGGGACCGCCAGACCTTATATCGCTTAATTTGAAAGGATATGAAAATGCGTACTTTTGATCTGACCCCACTGTATCGTTCCGCTATCGGTTTTGACCGCCTGGCCCAGATGCTGAATGACGCGCATCGCAGCGACCAGCCCAGCTACCCTCCATACAACATCGAACTGGTATCGGAAGACGAGTACCGTATCGTGATGGCGCTGGCCGGCTTTGACCGCAGCGAAATCGACATCACCACCGAACGCGACTCGCTGACCGTGGTTGGCCGCAAGCAGAAAGACGGCCAGGAAAAGACCTTCCTGCACCGTGGCATCGCCTTCCGCGACTTCGAACAGCGCTTCCAGCTGGCAAACCATGTCAAGGTGACCGGGGCTTCCTTCGACAACGGCATGCTCACCATTGAACTGGTGCGCGAAGTGCCTGAGGCGCTGAAGCCGCGCAAGATCGCGATTGACGGCGTCGTCAACCATGCTGCCCTGGAGCAGAAAGCTGCCGCTTAAACGCGCGTAGCGCCCAGAAAAGGCCGGATTTTCCGGCCTTTTTGCATTAAGACGCGTCTAAGTTTGATGCCGCATATTAGAGCCGTTGAGAAAGCAATCTTCTTCAGGAGTTTAATCATGCGCAACGCCACCACCATGTTCCTTGCCCTGGCCACCGCCGGTGTTATCGGTGCCGGTGCAGCCATCGCTGTCCAGCAGAGCCAGGCCCTCGCATCGCCGCAACCCGCCATCACCGCCACTGCCCCTGTGAATGCAGCCCAGGGCGCGCCGGCGCCAGTGCCCGCGCCGATGATTTCCCTGCCTGACTTCAGCGTGATCGCGTCGCGCAATGGTCCGGCCGTGGTGAACATCAGCACCACCGGCACCACCAAGGCGCAGTTCCGTGGCGATGACGATGCTGAAAACGATCCGTTCTACGAATTCTTCCGCCGCTTCCAGATGCCGGGCCCGCGCGGCCGCGGCGGTGCACCGGCTCCGACCCACGGCGTCGGTTCCGGCTTCATCGTCAGCGCCGACGGCATCATCCTGACCAACGCCCACGTGGTGCGCGACGCCAGCGAGGTGACGGTCAAGCTGACCGACCGCCGCGAATTCCGCGCCAAGGTGCTGGGTTCCGACCCGAAAACCGACGTGGCCGTGCTGAAGATCGAGGCCAAGAACCTGCCGGTGGTGCCGCTGGGCCGTTCCACCGACGTGAAGGTGGGCGAATGGGTGCTGGCAATCGGTTCCCCGTTCGGCCTGGAGAACACCGTCACTGCCGGCGTGGTAAGCGCCAAGGGCCGTTCGCTGCCGGACGATTCGAACGTGCCGTTCATCCAGACCGACGTGGCGATCAACCCCGGTAACTCCGGCGGCCCGCTGTTCAACACCAAGGGCGAAGTGATCGGTATTAACTCGCAGATCTACAGCCAGAGCGGCGGCTACCAGGGCCTGTCGTTCTCGATCCCGATCGACGTCGCCACCCGCGTGCGCGACCAGGTGGTCAAGACCGGCAAGGTGGTGCATGCCCGCCTGGGTGTGATGGTGCAGGAAGTGAACCAGGGCTTCGCCGATTCCTTCGATCTGGACTCGCCGGAAGGCGCGCTGGTGTCGAACGTGGAGCGCGGCGGCCCGGCCGACAAGCTTGGCCTGAAGGCGGGCGACGTGATCCGCAAGATGAATGGGCAGAAGATCGTTGCCTCCGGCGATTTGCCGGCAATGGTGGGCCTGGCCATGCCGGGTGATAAAGTAACGCTTGAGGTCTGGCGCCAGGGTAAAACCGTGACGCTGGAAGGCAAGCTGGGCAATGCTGCCGAGCGCAACGTGGCCGCGGTGCAGAACGATGAAGCAGCCGCCAAGCTGCGCCTCGGCCTGTCGCTGCGCCAGCTCGACCCGCTGGAACGCCGTGAATCGGGCCTGGCGTCGGGCCTGCTGATCGAGGATGCCGGCGGCGCGGCGGCCAGCGCCGGCGTGCAGCCGGGCGACGTGCTGTTGTCGGTGAACGGCCGTCCCGTCACTTCGGTGAACGATGTGCGCGACCTCGTGGCAAAATCGACAAAATCCGTAGCGCTGCTGATCCAGCGCGGCGAGGACCGCATCTTCATCCCGGTGCGCCTCGGCTAACAAAACAAGAAAGGTAGTAAGAAATGCGCCTCCTGCTGGTAGAAGACGACACGATGATCGGCGAAGTAGTGCTCGACCTGCTCAGGGCAGAGCACTACGCCGTCGACTGGGTCAAGGATGGCGCCATGGCCGATACGGCCCTGCAGACCCAGACCTACGACCTGGTGCTGCTGGACCTGGGCCTGCCGAAGAAAGACGGGCTGGAAGTGTTGCGCTCGATGCGCGCGCGCAAGGAGCTGACCCCGGTCCTGGTGGCCACCGCGCGCGATGCGGTCGAGCAGCGCATCGCCGGCCTCGATGCCGGCGCCGACGACTATGTGCTGAAACCTTACGACCTGGACGAGCTGCTGGCCCGCATCCGCGCCTTGCTGCGCCGCGCCGCCGGCCGCGCCGAACCGGTGTTCGAGCACAAGGGCGTATCGATCAACCCGCAAACGCGCGAAGTGATTGCCAACGGCCAGCCGGTCAGCCTGTCGGCCCGCGAATGGGCGGTGCTGGAAGCCCTGATCGCGCGCCCGGGCATCGTGCTGTCGCGCGCCCAGCTGGAAGAAAAGCTGTACAGCTGGAAGGACGAAGTCAATTCCAACGCGGTTGAAGTGTATATCCACGGCTTGCGCAAGAAGCTCGGGTCGGAACTGATCCAGAACGTGCGCGGCCTCGGCTACATGGTGCCTAAAGCATGATGATGGCGGTCCCGAAGGTCAACGTCACGCACTCGCTGCGTGGGCGCCTGCTATGGTTCTTGCTGGCGGCGATCACCATGGCCGCCGTGGCGCAGGCCATGATCGCCTACAGTTCGGCACTGAACGACGCCGACCAGATCTTCGACTACCACATGCAGCAGATGGCCATGTCGCTGCGCTCGAACGCGCCGATGGCCGCCACCGGCAACCGCGACCCCAACGACCCTGGCAACGACGAGATGGTGGTGCAGGTGTGGACGCCGGACGGCATCCAGGTGTTCCGCTCCTTGTCGCGCGCCGAGCTGCCGCAGCGCGCGGTGCTGGGCTTCTCCAATGTACGCGCGAATGGCACGACCTACCGTGTGTTCTCGGCCCAGACTGCGACCCAGACTATCCAGATTGCGCAGGACCTGTCGGTGCGCAAGCGCATGGCCGGCACGCTGGCGCTGCGCACCGTCGGCCCGATCGCGCTGATGGCGCCAGTGTTGATGCTGGTGGTGTGGTGGGTGGTGTCCGGCTCGCTGGCGCCGGTGGCGCGGGTGCAGCGGCAGCTGGCTTCGCGCAAGGCCGACGACCTGTCCGAGGTGTCCGATGCCGACCTGCCGGACGAAGTACGGCCGCTGGTGCAGGAATTGAACCTGCTGTTCAAGCGCGTCGGGACTGCGTTCGAGGCGCAGCAGAACTTCGTGGCTGACGCGGCGCACGAGCTGCGCACGCCGCTGGCCGCGCTCAAGCTGCAGATCCTCAGCCTCGCCCGTGCCGACTGCAGCGAAGCGCGCGACGTGGCGATCGGGCGCCTGTCGGCCGGCGTGGAACGGGCTTCGCGCCTGGTGGAGCAATTGCTGGTGCTGGCGCGCACGGAAGCGGCTGACGCCAAGCTGGAACCGGTCAGTCTGACCGACCTTGCCAAGCGCGCGGTAGGCGATATGGCCGGGGGCGCGCAAGCGCGCAATATCGACCTTGGGCTCGAGCAGGCCGACGAAGCAACGGTGCAGGGCCAGGGGGACGCCCTGGTGATCCTGCTGCGCAATCTGGTCGATAACGCGGTCAAGTACACGCCTGCTGGCGGCACCGTCGACGTGTCGGTGCTGGGCGGTGCCGTGCCGCGACTGGTGGTGGAAGACAGTGGCCCCGGCATCCCTCCCGAGGAGCGCGAGCGCGTGTTCCACCGCTTCTACCGCGTGCCCGGCAGCGAAGCGCAAGGCAGCGGGCTGGGGCTGGCCATCATCCGCGCCATTGCCGAGCGTCATGGCGCCAAGCTGGCGCTGGACGCTTCCGAGCGGCTGGGCGGCCTGAAAGTGACGGTGGAGTTTGCCCCGCGCTAAAATGTCGTTTTCGACAAGCGGAGCAGGGCATGCAGAAGATCGGTTTCTCGGGGACTTTGGACCCCATCACCAACGGCCATATGTGGGTCATTGGCGAAGCGCGTTCCATCGCGGAGGAGGTAGTGGTCTTCCTGTCCGAGAACTCCACCAAGGCGCCCAAATTCTCGGCCGAGGAGCGCAAGGCGATCGTGCTGGCCAGTTGCGCCGAGCGGGGCTGGGGCAATGTCAGCGTGCAGATCGTCAAGAGCGAATATACGGCGCGCGTGGCCAAGCGCAACGGCGTCGGTTACCTCATTCGCGGCATCCGCAGCACCGCCGATTTCGATTACGAAAACCTGATCCAGCAAACCAATGTGGAAGTGATTGGCGGCGCCAAGACCCTGTTCGTGATGCCGCCGCGCGACCTCGGCTCGGTGAGTTCCAGCTTCGTGAAAGCGCTGGAAGGCCCGGTGGGCTGGAACTGGACCATGAAGAAATTCGTGCCCGCGCCTGCGTATAAGGCATGGATCCTGGCTTGGCTGCGCAAGGAGTGGGACAGCCTGTGGCGCGAACGACCGCATTCGGCCGACTGGTTCGAGCGCCTGACCGGGGACGCAGCCTACGGCGGCGCCGACCGCCATTACCATAACCTGGACCACCTGGTGCACGGCCTGGCGGAGATCCGCGCCTGGGCCGCCAATACCGGCGCTGCCGCGTCCGACGTGGCCATCGTCAAATCCGCCTTCTGGTTCCACGACGCCGTGTATGCGCATGGCGCAGGCGAAGTATCGAATGAAGAAGCCAGCGCGCGCCTGTGGCTGGGCAGCGGCCTGGAGCCGGACGCCGCGCGCGCCGACGATGTGGCAACCCTGATCCGCGCCACCGACCACTTCCAGGGCGGCGCCATCGTGCACCCGCTGAAGGACACCATGCTGTCGGTGGACCTGGCCATCCTCGGCCAGGAAGCCGAGGTGTACCAGGCGTATTCGCACGGCATTCGCGCCGAATATGCCCATGTGCCGGAAGAACGCTACAACAGCCAGCGCTCGCAGATCCTGGCGCACCTGCGCGGCAAGGCCGAAGCAGGCACGCTGTTCGCCGATCCTTATTTCACGGATACCTACACCGCCGCGGCGATTGCGAACATGGGCGACGAGTTGGCGCTAATTTCGAACCGGTAAGGCAGGCAAGGGGAGGGCGAGGTCGCGCCAGAAGCTCTCCACCTCCTCCAGTGCGGTCGCTTTCGCGCACTTTTCGGAAACGGCGCTGAGGATGAATTCTTCCGCGGACATATGCTCTATCGGGGCCCATTTGGCGATTGCGGAAATAACGTCGCCAGCCAGGTGGATCGTCATTGCAGCCATAGCACCTCCTCCGAGTGGAATGTAATTCCACATTGCATCAATTGCCCGGAAGCGTCTTTGCGCTACATCAAACCATACGCATCAGCCCGTGTCACACCCTGGGGTCTGACCCCAGGGTGTGACACGGGCTGGGCCGTTGTGGTGCTTAGAACTTTACGTGCAGGCGGGCGAAGTAGGACACGCCGTTCAGGCCGAACTGTACGCTCTCGTACTTGAAGCCGTTGTCGGTTTCGTTCGGGTCTTGCGGCGTCGGGTGCACGTCGAAGATGTTGGCGGCGCCGAAGCTCAGCTTGGCGTTTTTGGTGAATGCGTAGGTGAAGCCCAGGTCGGCCGAGGTCTTCGCTTCGTACTTCTGGTTCGGCACGCCGGCTGCGGTGCCGCTCCAGGTGCCCAGGGTTTGCGGGCCGAAGTGGATAATCTTGAAGCTGGTCTCCAGCGGGCCGGTCACGTAGTCGAAGCCGAGCGTGGCTTTGCGGCGTGGGCCGCCCTGTTCCAGGAACAGGCGCTCGCGTTCGGACAGCAGCACGTCTTCATAGCCTTGCAGCGCGGCCGGGGCGTGGATATCGGTCACTTCGGTCTTGCTGAAGTTCGCCGCCAGGAAGGTGGTCAGCTTGTTGCCGAACAGGGTGCCCTTGTGCGATGCGGTCAGGTCCAGGCCCTGGGTCTTGGTGTCGACCGAGTTGACGAAGAATTGCGCGCCGCCCACGCCCAGGGTCGCCAGCTTGGCGGCCAGGGTCGGGTAGTTCGATTCGTCGAACAGGCCGGACAGCACGATGCGGTCCTTGATCTTGATGTGGTACAGGTCTGCGGTGACCGACAGCGCCTCGCCAGGAGTCCAGGTGGCGCCGAAGGTGAAGCTGCGCGACTTTTCTTCCTTCAGCGGATCGAGGCCGGCCACCTTGCCGACCGGGCCCACGGCCGGGGTGATCGAGATATCGGTCGGCACGCCGCCCACGAAGTCGGTGTAGGTCGAGGAGAAGTAAGCCTGCTGCAGCGAAGGGGCGCGGAAGCCGGTCGATGCCGAGGCGCGCAGCAGCACCGGATCGGCAACGCGGTAGCTGCCGGCGATCTTGCCGGTGACGGTGGAGCCGAAGTCGCTGTACTTTTCCCAGCGCAGTGCAGCCTGGAGGCGGGCCTTCCGGGTCAGGTCTGCTTCCACGTCGATGTAGGCCGCGGTGCTGTGGCGCTTGGCGTTGGTCGCGTCGCCCGGCTGGAAGCCCGGGAAGCCCTGGCTGCCGGCATTGCCGCCGCCGGCGCCGTCGGCGTCGATGTAGGAGCCTGGCTCGCCGGCGTAGATCTTGTACTTCTCGGCGCGGTACTCGCCGCCGAATGCTACATTCAGGCCTTCGCCCACCAGGCCTTCGAAGTAGCGGTTCATGTCGAAGTTGGTGGTCGACTGCTGGAACGAGAAGCCGCCCGCGTCGAAGCTATTGGGGCTGATGCCTTTGCCGCCGTTCAGCAGGTCCTGGTTGGCGATGGAGGCGTTCAGCGTGTTGCTGATGTTGTACTTCAGGCGGTTGAAGCCGTAGGTTTGCGACAGGTCGGCATTCCAGTCGCCGATCTTCTGCTTGTAGCCGAAGATGGCGTAGCGGTCGTCCAGGTCGCCGTTGATGAACGGGACGAAGCCGTCCGGGTACATGGCGGCGGAGTTGCGGGTCGGGATATCGTCTGTGCCGTTGCGCGCCCAGGCGCCGCTGGATGCGTCGCGCTGCTGCACGCCGCCGGTGAAGTAGACGCGGCCAGGACCGGCCGGGATTTCGCCGTTCACGTAAACGGTCTTGTTCTTGGACTTGGAGTCGCCGATGGTGCGCGGGTTGCCTTCTTCGGCGCGGTTGGAGCGGCCGCGGTCCAGGAATTCGCCGGTAATGCCGACAGTGCCGCCGGCCACGGCGAAGCCGCAGTAGGCCGATGCCAGCCAGTTCTTGCCGTCGCCCGCGCCGTACTGGCCGTAGCCGACTGCCGATTCGCAGCCCACGTTCTTTTTCAGGCCGATATCCATCACGCCGGCAATCGCGTCCGAACCGTATTGCGCAGCGGCGCCATCGCGCAGCACTTGCACGTCCTTGATGGCCATCACAGGGATGGCATTCATGTCGGTACCGGTGGCGCCGCGGTTGCGCGCGCCGAAGATGTTGACCAGGGCGGAGGTGTGGCGGCGCTTGCCGTTCACCAGCACCAGGGTCTGGTCGGAGCTCAGGCCGCGCAGGGCGGCGGAGTCCACCAGGTCGGCGCCATCGGCGCCGGTCTGGCGGGTCGAATTGAACGATGGGGAAATGAAGGTCAGGGTTTGTGCCAGGTCGAATTGCGCGCCTTGCTCGGAGGCCTTGCTCAGCGAAATGACATCCACCGGCGCCACGGTGTCGGTAAGGGAGCTGGTCGCGCGGCGCGAACCCACCACGTTCACAACTGTCATATCGCCGGAAGCGGATTGGGTTTGTGCTGCAACAGGCAGGGCGGACAGGGCGCCGGCGCCATACAGCGCGGTCAGGACGGCTTTACGCAGAATCGAATGGCTTGACAATTGTTTGCTCCTAGGAAAAATTGCCGTACATTCTAGCTTAACTACATTTATGCAGCGTTCACAAATGACAAGTTTACGTTGCAACTACACCACTTCTGCGCTGCGGATCATACGTATTCCGCCGTGCCGCTAAATCGGATCCGGGTGGCGCCGATGCTGGCGGCGTTGTAGAATACTGTATGGATATACAGTCATCGCGCGCCGGGCTGCCCGCCTATGCGGAGCTGTTTTGCCTGACAAACTTTTCATTTTTGCACGGCGCCTCCCATGCCGAAGAGCTAGTGGAGCGCGCGGTAAAACTTGGCTATAGCGC
>JBCNOX010000092.1:0-12726 GCA_039593645.1 Pseudoduganella sp. | reverse complement strand
CCGAGAAGCCGCTGCGCGATACGCTGTCCTTCTTCGAGCAGCTGAAACTGAAGGGCGCGAAGAAAGACATCGCCGACCGCGTAATCAAGGAAATCGTGTCGCGCCTGACCTTCCTGAACAACGTGGGCCTGGACTACCTGTCGCTCGACCGCAGCGCTGACACCCTGTCCGGCGGCGAGGCCCAGCGTATCCGCCTCGCGTCGCAGATCGGTTCCGGCCTGACCGGCGTAATGTATGTGCTGGACGAGCCGTCCATCGGCCTGCACCAGCGCGACAACGACCGCCTGATCGACACCCTGAAGCACCTGCGCGACATCGGCAACTCGGTGCTGGTGGTGGAGCACGATGAAGACGCGATCCGCACCGCCGACTACGTGGTCGACATGGGCAAGGGCGCCGGCGTGCACGGCGGCGACGTGATCGCGGCCGGCCCGCTGAAAGACATCCTGAAATCGAAGGAATCGCTGACCGCCCAGTACCTGAGTGGCAAGCTGAAGATCGAAGTGCCGAAGAAGCGCGTCAAGTCCGACCCGGGGCGCCAGCTGACCGTGACCGGCGCCACCGGCAACAACCTGAAGAAGGTCAACCTGTCGCTGCCGGTAGGCTTGCTGACTTGCGTGACCGGCGTTTCCGGCTCCGGCAAATCGACCCTGGTCAACGACACGCTGTACCCTGCCCTGTCGCGCCACCTGTTCGGCTCGCAGACCGAACCGGCGCCGCACGACTCGATCAGCGGTCTGGAACACTTCGACAAGGTGATCTCGGTCGACCAGGCGCCGATCGGCCGCACCCCGCGTTCGAATCCGGCCACCTATACCGGCCTGTTCACGCCAATCCGCGACCTGTTCGCCACCGTGCCGGTGGCGAAAGAGCGCGGCTACTCGGCCGGCCGCTTCTCCTTCAACGTGAAGGGCGGCCGCTGCGAAGCCTGCCAGGGCGATGGCGTGATCAAGGTCGAAATGCACTTCCTTCCGGACGTGTACGTGCCTTGTGACGTCTGCCACGGCAAGCGCTATAACCGCGAAACGCTGGAAGTGCACTACAAGGGCAAGAGCATCACCGAAGTGCTGGACATGACGGTGGAAGATGCGCACGAATTCTTCAAGGCCGTGCCGGTCATCGCGCGCAAGCTGCAAACCCTGCTCGACGTCGGCCTGGGCTACATCAAGCTGGGACAGAGCGCCACCACGCTGTCCGGCGGCGAGGCGCAGCGCGTCAAGCTGTCGCTGGAACTGTCCAAGCGCGACACGGGCCGCACGCTGTATATCCTGGACGAGCCGACCACCGGCCTGCACTTCCACGATATCGACCTGCTGCTGAAGGTCATCCACCGCCTGCGCGACCACGGCAACACCCTGGTCATCATCGAGCACAACCTCGATGTGATCAAGACTGCCGACTGGATCGTCGACCTCGGCCCTGAAGGCGGCGCCGGCGGCGGCCAGATCATCGCCAGCGGTACGCCGGAAGAAGTGGCGGCCAACCCGGCCAGCGTGACCGGCAAATACCTCGGCCCACTTCTCAAGAAAAAATAATGAGTCTGCATTCCGTCAAGCACTTCCTGGCGCAGCACGCGCCAGACCTGGAAGTCATCGAACTGGCGGAAAGCACCGCGACCGTGGCCCTGGCCGCGGCCGCGCATGGCGTAGAGCCGGGACAAATCGCCAAGACCCTGTCCTTGCGCATGAAGGATGGCATCGTGCTGGTGGTGACGCGCGGCGATGCGCGGCTGGATAACAAGAAATTCAAGGCCCATTTCGGCGCAAGCGCGCGCATGCTGGGCGCGGATGAAGTGGAAGCGCTGACCGGGCACCCGGTCGGCGGCGTCTGTCCTTTCGGGCTGCCCGCGCCGATTCCGGTCTATTGCGATATTTCGCTGCGCGAGTACAAGGAAGTGATTCCGGCCGGCGGCGCGATCAATGCCGCCGTGCGCATCTGTCCCGAGCGCATGGCGGCCCTGACCGGCGCGCAATGGGTTGATGTCGCATTGGCGCCTGCCTAGCCACCACGCCTACTCCTGCGGCAGCGGATAAAGCTTGCCGTCGTAGCGCAGCAACTGGGTAGCGGGCTTCGTATCCTGCTGGTTTGAGGTGCGCGTCACGACAAGGTCCGCAAAGCCCTTGGTTCGCGTGCCGGCAATGCTGATGGTGTAGTCGAAACGCTCAATGTCGGGTTCAGGCGCAATCTCGCCATCTTTTCCCGGCTCCCACTGCATTTCGCCCAGGTAGCTCCAGCGGGAAACCGGCATGTCGGAAAGTACGGGCCGGATCGCGGAACCTTCGCGCACATACAAAGTACGCATCGGGCCGTAACCACCTTCCGCATAGCGCGGCGAATACGTGTTGATGTCGACGCCGAATGCGCGCAGGCTTGGCTGCAGTTGATAGCGGGCCGTGTCGATCCGGATGCCGTCGACGAAACGCATGATGGCGTCTTCTTCGGCCATAGTCGAATAGCTGGCCACTACTTTTTGCCGCGCCCGGTCAAGCAGGGCAACCAGCAGCAGCTTGCCGTCCTGCCCGCCCTCGTAGACGAAAACGCCGATCGTGTACGGTTCCTTTCCGGGCCATGCTTTGCAGGCGTTGGCAATGGCTGCCTGTTCCTCATCGCTGGCCTTGCGTTTTCCGCTCTCTTTCAGGAACGTGACAGCCAGTTCGAGATCCTGTTCGCTGCAGCCCTGGGATTCCGCCAGGGCCGGCAGCGCAACCATGGCCAGTACAGCCGTGCTCAAGACGCGCTTCAGGTTCATGTCCATCCTCTAAACAAAGTGCCTGCAAGGATAGACAATGCGCTGCCGGCTGTCACTAGGCAGCGCGGCGCGACGCTGCCAGCCAGCGCTCCAGGTGCGGGAAGCGGTCGTAGCCCCAGAACGGCTCCCCATCGGCCAGCACGAAGGGCACGCCGAACACGCCGTTGGCCAGGGCATCCTCATTGCCCTGCTTGAACTGCGCCTTGATGGCCGGGTCTTCAATGCCGGCCAGGAAGGCCGAACCGTCGATGCCCTGGCTCTCGGCAATCCCCAGCAGCACGGCCTTGTCGGCGATATCCACGCCATCGGCGTAATAGGCCTGGAAGCAGGTGCGCGCAAACGACACTGCGGCGGCGTCGCCATGGTTGGCGCGCACCCACAGCATGGCGCGGCCCGGCGCAATCAGCATCTGCGGGAACGCACTCGAAGGATTGAAGGGAATCGCCTCCTCCTGCGCCGTGCGCTGCATATCGCGCGTGACGTACTTCCATTTGAGCGGCACCACCGGCGACGGCAGCACGCCGGTCACCTGGGTCAGCGCCGGCAGCAGCACCGGATGCCAGCGCACCGTAGCCCCATTGGCAGCCGCCAGCCATTCGATCCGGCGTGCGGCAAAGTAGGAATAGCCCGAGGCGAAATCAAAGTAGAAATCGAGGACCATGGCCGCTCCTTAGTAGTTTTCACCGAAGTCGTTATTGCTCCTCGGCAGCCCACGCAGGATGCCCCACAAGCTGCTCTGGCTCACGAAGTAGATGCCGACCGGCACCAGCAAAAGTAGGAAGCGCATTTTCTATCTCCAATTTCGCACACCCGTGCGAACTCTGTTCAAAAAAAGGCCGCAGGCGAACCCGCGGCAACCCAAAATCACAAGTCGTTGAAACTCTTGTACGTCGAAATCAAACGGTTGAAGGCGCGCTGCGCATGGCGCGGCGACTGCTCGTCACGCAGGAAGCGGGCATCGTGCAGCAGGCCCACGACCAGGCTGTAAATCTCGAACACCAGTTGTTCGGGTTCGGTGTCCGGCCTGAGCTGGCCGGCTTCCATCGCCTGCAGGATGGTCTTGCGCAGCGAAGCACGCCAGGCCAGTGCGCCTTGCGCCAGGCGGTCGCGCACTGCGCTGCCTTGGTAATCGTCAAACTCGAAAGCGCCTGCCGTGTACAGGCAGGAACTGCGCAGCGCTTCGTCGGCCGCACGCTGGAACCAGGCCGCTACCTGCGCCTGCAGGCGCGGCAGGCCGCGCGGCAGCGACAGCGACGGCATGAACACTTCAGCCGCAAAGCGGCGGTCGTACTCATCCAGCACCGCGCACTGCAGCTGCTCCAGCGAACCCACGCGTGAAAACACCCCGCTCTTGCTGATGCCGGTGCGCTTGGCGATTTCGCCCAGCGACAGCTTGCCGATGCCTTCCGCCGCGGCCATTTCCATGGCGGCGTCGAGGATGGTGGCAAAGGTCGCTTCGCTTTTTGCGGTCAGGGTGTCCATGGGCAGAACTTTAGCACACCTGTGCGAAATAACAAGCGATACTTAGTCGGTATTTTTAGTTGACTATTTTGCAAACATGATTACAGTTGCGGACTGGAAATTTCATCTATGGGAGAAACCATGCAACAACTCCGCCTGCGCCAGATTGCCGCAGCCTCGCTCCTGGCCTGCGCCAGCATCGGCGTCCACGCCCAGGTCACGACCGGCGGCATGACTACGCCGCGCATGTTCCATCAGGCCAGCACCCTGGCCGATGGCCGGATCCTGCTCACTGGCGGCGCAGTCAGCGCGTCCGCCACCTCGCTTGCGAGTACCGAGATCTATGACCCATCGACCGGCGTATTCACGCCGATGGCGCCGATGCTGGTCGCCAAACGCGGACACGCGACGGTCACGCTGAAGGATGGCCGCGTTCTGGCGGCTGGCGGCATCACCACCAACAGCAGTGTCTCCAGTTTCGCGGAGCTCTTCGATCCGGCCGCCGGAAAGTGGACAGTCACCGCGGCGATGAACACGGGATACACCCGTGCCATGGCGCGCCTGTTGCACGATGGCCGCGTCATGGTCGCTGCCCGTGACACGACGGGACATCATGCCGAGATTTTCGATCCTGCCAATGGCAGCTTCAGCAAATCCGGCAACATGGTCGAAACCACCAGCGGTCACGGCATGGTAGTGCTGGCGGACGGCCGCGTGCTGAAAATCGGTGGCTATACCTGGGATGGCAAGTTCAGCCGCAATGCTGAAATCTGGGACCCGGCCACCAACGCATGGACCGCCACCGGACAGATGGCCGTGGAACGCCAGGATATCCAGCCGGTGCTGCTGCCTGACGGTAAAGTGCTGGTCGCAGGCGGGCGCAATCCGATGCAGCTCGACACCACCGAAATCTTCGATCCGGCCACCGGCGAATTCAGCCCTGGCAACGTCATGCCGGTCGCATTTGCCCCGGACAGCGCTACCGTCCTGGGCAACGGTAATATCGTTTTCACCGATCCGAATACGCGCCATCTGCTGCAATACCAGCCGGCCAGCGCTACCTGGAACCTCGCCGGCCCGAAACGCGGTGCGGCGCGCGAAAGCGTCGCGACGCGCCTGCCGGACGGCAGCCTGTTGCTGGCAGGTGGCGCCGAGCAGAGCGACGCGACCAGCTATGCGACAGTACTCAGCCAGGATTGCGCCGGGCAGGAACTCACGCTCGACGCCACCTCGGGAAAAGTCGACGCGGATGGCGGTTCGGCCAGCATTTCCGTGAGCGGCGCCCCCGGTTGCCGATTTGAGGCAGCCAATACGCCAGGCTGGCTGGCGCCGGTGCCGGCAAGCCAGCTGGCCATCACGGAAAAAGGAACATCTTCCGTCGGCCTGACAGCCGGCGCCAATCTGAGCGGCACCGGGCGCACCGCTGTCTTCTACCTGGCAAACTGGCGCGTGGAGCTGACGCAGGAGGCCTCGGCCAGTTGCCCAAGCATGCCATACGTGTCGCCTGCGACCATCAAGGTCGGCTATTTTGGCGGCACGGGCACCGCCTATGTCACGGCGCCCGCCACCTGCTCCTGGACTATCAGCGACCTGCCAAGCTTCGCAACCGTCACGTCGGCGTCCAGCGGCAAAGGCAATGGCAGCTTCAACTGGACTGTCCCTTCGAACAGCCCGAACAACACTTCGCGCAGCGGCTCCGGCCGCATTTCCGCCCTTGGCCAGTCGGGCAGCTTCACCATCACCCAGGATGGCCCGGCACAGTGCCCGACCACGCCAAGGGTCAGCTTGAGCAGCGGCTCGTTCCCGGCTACCGGCGGCACGATCACCGGCACGGTGAGCGCAGTCTCCGGCTGCCCCTGGACTGTCGGTACGCTACCGCCGTTTGTCCGTCTCACTGCGGGTGGCGCAGGCACCGGCAACGGCGTGTTTTCCATCACCGCCACCGCCAATCCGGGAACTTCCCGCGGTGGCAATGGCCTGCTTTCCGGACCAGGCTTCTCCACCAGCTTCTACCTGGGCCAGTCGGCGAACCCTTGCGCGAACTGGAGCATCAGCCCCGCTGTCGTCAATACGCCCGCCGGCGGCGCGACTGGCAGCTTGACCGTCACGGCCCAGGCGAGCTGCAGCTGGCGCCTTGCAGGCTTGCCAGGCTGGCTCACCTTGACCAGCGCCAGCAGCGGCAGCGGCAATGGCACCATCAGCTATGCGATCGCATCGAATAGCGGACAGGCGCGCAGCGCCATGTTCTCCATGCTGGGCTCGGGACCGACCCAGTCCATCCGGGTGAACCAGGAAGGCGTGCCAACGGCACCATGACCTGCGCAGCGGCCGGCAGGGGACAGAGCCGGCCGCGTGAAATATCAAAACTAAATATTTCGTTATTTATTTGAGTTGACTATTTCACAAATACCGCTACAGTTGTGCACCGGCAATATCAAAATGGAGAATCCCGTGCACCTGCCCCCACTACATCGTCTTGCGGCCGCTACCCTGCTGGCCTTCGCCACCCTGTCCGCACAGGCCCAGATCTCGACCGGCAGCATGACCGCGCCGCGCATGCTGCACAAAGCGAACACGCTGCCTGACGGCCGCATACTACTGACCGGTGGCACGTCAAAGCCCGGCAATCCGATCTACACCAGTACCGAGATCTACGATCCGGTCACCGGCCAATTCACCCCGGCGGCACCGATGCTGACCGCGCGCCGGCAGCACGCGGCGGTCACGCTGCGGGATGGGCGTATCCTGGTCGCCGGCGGCATGACGCCAACCAGCACCTTTACCAATACCGCCGAAATCTACGACCCGGCGACCGGCCAGTGGACTGCCACCGGCAACATGAACGTGGCCCGCTACGACACCGTGGGGATCCTGCTGTCCGATGGCCGCGTCATGATCACCGACAAGAGGAACGCCAGCTCCTACCAGGCGGACATCTATGATCCGGCCACCGGCTTATTCACCAGGACTGGCAATATGCTGGAACGTCCGAGCGACTCCGGGCTGGTCCTCCTGCCCGACGGCCGGGTCCTGAAGATGGGCGGTTTCGCGAACAACAGCTACAGCCGCAATGCCGAGCTGTGGGATCCCGTCACAAACCAGTGGACCGCCACCGGCCAGATGAACGAGCAGCGCCAGACCATCCAGCCTGTCGTGCTGGCCGATGGCAAGGTCCTGGTTGCGGGCGGGCGGCGGGAATGGTCGCACAACACTACCGAGCTGTACGATCCGGCCACGGGCGTCTTTTCGCCTGCCGCCAACATGCCGACGGCATTCGAACCAACCAACGCCAGTGTGCTCCCCAATGGCGATGTCGTCTTCACCGCGGATTACAGCCGCCAGCTGATGCGCTACCAGGCCGCTACCGGCACCTGGAACACGACCGGCCCGCAGCGCGTCGCAGCGCGCGACGCCACGCTGTCGCGTTTACCGGATGGCAATGTACTGATCGCCGGCGGCGCCGCCCAGAATGACGCGACGGCCTATGCCGCGATCTGGGACCAGGCTTGCGCCGGACAGGTCACCGCCGTGCCGGTGCGCACGCAAACCGCAGGCGGCGACGCCGGTACCGTCAGCTTCAATGTGAACGCGGCCCCCGGCTGCCGCTTCGAGGCGGCCAGCCTGCCCGACTGGCTGAGCGTTGCCGGCCCCAATCCGCAGCAGATGCCCGCAGGCGGTACCGCCACCGTCACGTTCAACACCACCACCAACCTGACCGGCTCCTCGCGCAGCGCGTCTTTCCTGCTCGGGAATGAATCCGTCACCGTCACGCAAGTGGCTTCCGCCAACTGCCCATCGGCGCCGGTGGTATCGCCGACCACCACGACGGTCAGCGGCTCCGGTGGCAGCGGTTCGCTCAGCGTATTCGCGGCCGCCAGCTGCCCATGGAACGTGGCCTCCATGCCGAGCTTTGTGACCGCTACCGGCGCGACCAGCGGCAGCGGCAACGGCAGCATTCCTTATTCGGTTGCGGCCAACCCGGACACGACCGCCTCGCGCAGCGGCTCGGGCCAGGTGACGTCGATGGGATACGCGACCACGTTCAGCTTTACCCAGGATGCGCGCAAGCTTTGCCCGACCGCTCCGGTCATCAGCTTGAGCAACGCATCATTCACTGCCGCCGGCGGCAGCACGACGGGCACCATCACGGCTGCGCCGACCTGCAAGTGGGCGCTGGCGGTGCCGGTCACCTGGGTCAGCGTCACATCCGGTGCGTCAGGCACCGGCAACGGCAGTTTCAGCCTCAACATCGCGCCGAATACCGGCGCCGATCGCAGCGATTACATGTTGGCTAGTAACCCTGACGCGGTCGGCATGGCAAAACTGAGCCAGACCGGCTCTGCCTGCGCCACCTGGAGCGTGACGCCGACCAGCACCAACTTCTCTGCAGCCGGCACGACCGGCAACTTCACCGTGTCCGCACCGGCAAGCTGCAACTGGAGCCTGGCCGGCGTGCCAACCTGGATGAGCATCACCAGTGCCATGAACGGTACCGGGAACGGCAGCATCACCTACTCGGTGAGCGCCAATTCCGGAACCGCCCGCAATGCCACCGCAACCCTCAGCGGCGGCGGACTGGCCCTGTCACTGAGCCTGAACCAGCAGGGCACCACCCAGCCCACCACCTGCAGCAAGTCGATCATCAGCGGCCAGCCTGCATCCGGCAACCTGCAGTCCTCGGCCTGCCCGGTGGGCGCGCGCGGCACCGGCTTTTACACCGACCGCTACACTTTCGGTGTCCTGCCAGGCCGGGCGCTGACCATCACCATGACCTCGTCGAGCTTCGACACTTACCTTTACCTGCGAGATAGCGCCGGCAATGTAATCAGCTCCGACGACGATAGCGGTGGCGGCACCAACTCGCGCATCAGCTACACGCTGCCGGCGGGTGCATGGGGTAACTACACCATCGAAGCGACCAGCTATTCCTCGGGCCGTTCCGGCGCCTACACCCTGAGCCTCACTCAGTAAGGATCGGGACTCCAGACGGCGTACATCTCGCCGTCTTCCTCTACGCCCGCCTCGATGAAGCTGCAGGCGGCGTAGAGTTCCCTGGCCACGGCGTTGTCGGGACGGTAGCTGGTCCAGATGCGCTGCACATCCCCATGTTTCTGAATCTCGGCCAGCGCCAGTTCGACGGCGCGGCGGCCGTGCCCCCTGCCTTGGAAGCGGCGGTCCACCATCAGATGGTAGATCGCGTAATCACCCGGTTCATCCTCGGCGCCGGGAGCGGCGTACATCAGGAATCCCACCACGCCGTCCTTGTCGGCGATCGCGCGGCAGTGGTAGTTGGGATGGAAGCTGGCTTCCGCAATTGCATACATGGTGGCTGCCGCATGGTCCTGCTGGTGCTCGTGCAGTTCCAGTTCGGCGATGTCGGTGAAATTCTCCTTGGTGACCACGTGCAGGTTAGTGGTGATCCATTTCCGCAGGAAGCGTTGATATGGTCGCATTAATGACTCCTTCTTCTTCGTTACAGCTCTAGTACAGCATTCATTTCGCCATCCTCGTCGATGTCCGTTTCGACGAAGCCCATGCTGGCGTACAGATCCCTGGCCCTGGTGTTGTCCGGCTGGTAGCTGATCCAGATCTTGCGCACGCCGCCGCGCGCGCGGATCTCGGCCAGCGCCAGCTGCAGCGCCTTGCGGCCATAGCCCTTGCCCTGGTGGAGGATGTCGACCATCAGCCGCCACACGCCGAACTCGCCGGGCTGGCCCTCCAGTGCCATGTCGACGTACATCAGGAATCCGACCAGGTCGCCGCCGGCATAGATGGCGCGGGTCTGCATCTCCGGGTAGAAGCTGGCTTGCGCAATCGAGTAGGCATTGCTGGCGATGTAATCGCGCTGGTGGCCGAGCAGCCGCAAGTCGGTGACGTCGTCGAAGTTCTGTCGGGTGACAGCTTTGAGTTGGATCTCCATGATTCCTTTCCTCCTTGCGCCGGGGACCAAAAAACAAAAACCCCGGCAAGTAACCTTACCGGGGTTTTTGTCGTAGGACGTCCGGCTCGGGGGTGGCAATTTGCCAGAAGCCCCGAGCGCACGCGCATCAGGGCTATCTGGTGTGCTTAATGCAGTTGATAGCGAAATTGCGCATGACTGTCCTTTCTTGATCTGGGTTATACAAAACTTACGAGCGCTGATTCTGCTCTCTTCACGAATGTAGTGTCAAGAAAAACTTTGTATAAATATTCACCCGGCGTTCTTGTTCAGGACATCGAAGCCCTTCTGAGCTGCAACCATCCGTGCTCCGCTTTTGCCGCAGGTTTGCTACCGTAAGTTCATGATGAGCGTATACAAGCTTGCGCTGCCGCTGCTGCTGGCCTGCCAAGGCCTGGCTGGTGCGGCTGAGCCAAGCCGCATCAGCGTTCAGACGCTGGCGGCGGGTAAGGAAGTTGCACGCATCATCCTTCCGATCGGGCAGCGGCACACGGTGCAGGTGGAAGCGAACCAGGTCGAGCAGGACAACCGCGGCACCACGCACGCGCGCGGCAATGTGCGCGTGACCATCCGTACGGGCGGCAATAGCGGCGCTGCCACCACCATCATCGGCGAGGAAATCATCGTCAAGCGCAAGGTGCTCGACACCCGCGAGCTGGCCGCCATCCGCGCGCTGGAAGGCATGGGCGCGCCCGGCAAGCGCGATGCGGCGCGCGACCGCAAGGAACTGGCGCGGCTGAAAACCATCGTCGCTTCCCACGGCTGGCCCGGCGCCCGCTTTGCCGGTCCCGAACTATCGCAGAATGCGTTCACGGTGCTGATGCGCACGCCCGAAAAAGAACTGGAAGCACTGCTGCCCGCCCTGCGCGAAGCCCAGGCGCAGAACGACGTGCCAGGCTCGCAGTTGGCGCAGGCCGAGGACCGGCTGCGTGTGGCCAAGGGCCTGCCTCAGCGCTACGGGACCCAGGTCGCCAGCGGCAAGCCGGTCGTGATCGAAGACGAGGACGCGCTCGATATCCGCCGCAAGATGATGGGGCTGCCGCCGATGCCGGCCACCTCCGGCCAGTAGTCATTTCGTGATGTAGAAGACCTCGCCGCGCGGCGTAAATGGCAGGCGGCGGCCATCGGCCAACAGGTAGGCGTGATCCATGCGGGTTTCCAGCCTGTCTTCACACCAGCCATCCGTCACCACCAGCACCGGGCCATGCGCCGGCATCTCGCCCTTGTTCGCCAGGTCGCGCAGCTGGTCGAAGCCCGGCTGCAGCACGGTCCCGCCGCGTCCGCGCAGGGTGAAGCGGTCCAGCAGGTTTTCCGGTTCGACCCAGCCGCAGTCATACGCCATGGCATCGCAGCACACCAGGCGCACGGCGACCACGTCGCGCGCCAGGGCGCAGCTGGCGATCGCACCGAGCGCGTTGCCCAGCATGGCCGGCTCCATCGAACCGGAGGTGTCGAGCAGCACGCCGAACACACGGCTCTTGCGCTCTTCTTCGGGCGGCTTGCACAGCGAAGGCCGCGGGACGTCCGGCGTAGCGCCCTGCCGGCGCGAAGGCCGCGCATAGCTGCGCCGCATTTCAAGCGGCGGAAAGCGCTCATCGAACCAGTGCGCCAGCCGGGCATCCCACGGAATCGGTGGTTGCGCCAGGCTGCGGATCTCTTCCAGCAGCCCGGCCGGCACGGTGCCGCGCCGGCCATCGTATTCCCAGCGGTCCATGCCTTGGGCGAGCGCGCGGCGGCAGTACTCTTCCGCGTCGGTGAACTTGGCGCCGCTGTCCTCCCCCAGCAAGTCAGGCTGGCCTGTGCCGCGCAGCGTAGCCAGCTTGCGTGCGCGGCGGATATCGCGTGCCAGGCCGTCGTAGATTTCGTCGGCGGACCGACCTGCCAGCGCGGGATCATGCAGCATGCCGATGGCGGGCGGCGCGCCAACCTGCATCTCGAGCAGCCAGCCATTGATTGCGAAGTCGCAGGCGACATTCCACAGCACCGGGTCGCGCCCACGCCGGCGCGAGGCGTGGTTGAGGCCAGCGTGCAGCAATTCGTGGGCGAGCACGAACAGCGTTTCGTCGTCGTTCAGGCCCGCGGCAGGGTTGATCCAGATGCGGCGCGCGCCCACATCGATGGCAGCAACGCGAATATCGTACTGCTGGCAGATGCGGACGTCGTTCTCCAGGTCGAAGCTCGCCGCCAGGGCCCCCAGCAAGGGATAACAGTCCATGATGCGGCGCCGCGCTCGATATTCTCGGCTGTGCGGCTTGGCTGACTGCTCCACGGGTGCGCCGCCGGCAATAGCAAGCGCCCTGCCGACGCCGCGCGCGATGCCGTCTGCCAGCAGTTCGTGCCACGGTTTCTGGCCCCGCCATGCCGCCGGCCTTTCATCAAGCGCGGCGAACAGCGATGAACCGCCGGCGATATCGGCATGCCATGCCAGCAGCGGCGCAGGACAGCCGCCGCTGCAAAAGCGCTGCAGCAAGGATTCCACGCTGGCGTCCTCGCATTCGGGTAAACGCCATTCTTCCGGCAATTCGCCCAGCTTGAGTTCAGCGCAGAAGCGCAAGGCCGTCACCAACGCCGCGACTTC
>JBCNOX010000091.1:0-12763 GCA_039593645.1 Pseudoduganella sp. | reverse complement strand
GCGATGGCGGCTGCCGTAGCTTTCCAGAGAAACGCTCCAGCGCGGGGCAAACGCGTACTCGCTCCCAATGCTCCACGTGGCGCGGCCTGACGCCGCGGGCTGGCGGATCCAGCCCGCGTTCAGATGCAGCAGCAGGGCATCGCTCCCGAAGGACATCGTCAGGGGCAGGTTGACAGCGTGCTGGCGTGCCATGCCATGCTGGGTTGCGATGGCAAGGCCTATTCCCCAGCCATTCGAATGGAGCTGGCGCAAAACGGTTTTGGCCTGCAGGATGGCGTTGTCAGATTGGCCTTTGCCGGCAGCCAGCTCCCAGCCGCCGGCGCCGCATGCAGGCATGCCCCACCATTCGCGCAGCTTGCCGGTACGCTGGTGCCAGGCCTCCACCTGGCAATCGCCGGAGTCGAGGATGGAGGCGTCATCGGTGGCCAAAGGCCGTCCTGCCCACGCTGCCGTGGACAGCAGCGTTGCGGCCAACAGCGTCGCAACGCGCAGGTCAAGCCAGGCGCAGGCGGCGCGAGTGAAAATCGAATTCATAGATTTCTCCGTAACGTCCCCATTCGACGGCGGTGCGCATGGTGCGGCGCGCTTCTTCGGGTTCGCTGGCCTCCATCAGCGTCGACAGGACTTGTTGTTCCGGCAACGCGCCGCCTGCGGAAGCTCGCAGCATGCTGTAAATGTACTGGGGCAGGGCCACGTGCGCCAACAGCTGGCGGCCGAAGATCGCCTGGCGGGCCGCGTGGTCGGCTGCTTCGTAACGCCGGCCGAGTGCAGTCATGGTGATGTCGCTGCCTTCCACGGTGGCCAATCCAAGCTGGGACAGCGCCTCGCAAGCCGGGAACAGCGCTTCATCCGGCAGTTCGCTTTCGTCGGAAAGGCGCGGCAGGTCGGCACGGCCTGCAAAAGGCTCGGATGCCAGCAGGGACAGCACGGCTTCGATGCGCTCGATGTCGGCATCGGGCAGGCGGTAGTCCGGGCCGGCCTCGCGTGCCGGGCCAGCGGCTGGTGCGCGCATGGTCATCAGGCTGTAGACCTCGTCGATCAACTGGCGTACCGCCGGGCTGTCCGGGTGGCGCGGACGCGGCAGGTCGATGCGGATCTCGGTTCGGATGCGGCCGGGATCGCTCGATAGCATGATGATCCGGTCCGACATCATGACCGCCTCCTCGATATTGTGCGAAACGACCAGGATACCGCGCGTTGGAATGCGGCCGTGGTCCCACAACTCGAGGATGTCGTTGCGCAGGGTTTCGCCGGTCAGCACGTCGAGCGCGGAGAACGCCTCGTCCATCAGAAGCACGTCTGGATTGGTCACCAGCGCACGCGCAATGCCCACGCGCTGACGCATGCCGCCGGAAAGTTCGCGCGGCAGCGCACCTTCGAAGCCGGACAGGCCCATCAAATCCAGCATGGCTTCGCTGCGTGCCGCCCTTTCGGCCGGAGCCACGCCTTGCGCTTCCAGGCCCAGCTCCACATTCTGCTGCACGGTCAGCCAGGGAAACAGGGCGAAGGACTGGAACACCATCGCGATGCCCGGCACCGGTTCGGTCAGCGGCGTGCCGCGGTACTTTGCCGCACCGTCATCGGCCTGCGCCAGGCCTGCAATGATGCGCAGCAGCGTCGATTTGCCGGAGCCCGACTTGCCGAGCAGCGCCACGATCTCGCCCGAATCCAGCGTGAAGTCGACGCCATCGAGTACGGTGCGGCTGGCGCCATCGCCAGTGCGGAAGGATTTGCCGACGCCTTGCAGGTCGACCAGGATTTCTTTTCTCATGCTTGCTCCTGATTCAAACGGCTCCAAACGAAGCGGTTGATTGCCATTACAAATACACACATCACGCCGATGCCGAGAGCGATCCGGGGGAAGTCTCCGGCATCGGTCATCTGCTTCACATAGCTGCCCAGGCCATGCGCCACCAGCGTGGTTTTACCCCAGGTGACGTATTCGGCCACGATGCTGGCGTTCCACGAGCCGCCGCAGGCGGTGACGGCGCCCGTCACATAGCTTGGGAATACGGCCGGAAGGTAGACCCGCCGCCATTTCAGCCAGCCTTTCAGCCCCAGGTTCGCCGTCGCCAGCCGCAAGTCGGTGGACAGGGTGGATGCGCCAGCCACGACGTTGAACAGGATGTACCACTGGGTGCCGAATACCATCAGGGGACTGAGCCAGATGTCCGGATTGAGCCCCAGGTGCAGCACCGAGTACACCACGACCGGGAACAGCAGGTTGACCGGGAACGCGGCCAGGAACTGCGCCACCGCCTGAATCTTCTGCGCATAGCGCGGACGCAAGCCGATCCACACCGCGACCGGCACCCAGAACAGGGAAGCAAGCGCAATCAGCACCGCCACGCGCGCCAGCGTCGCCAGTCCAAGGCCGAATACGCTGGCCGCCTCGCGCCAACCAACTTCGGTATGGATGAAGGCCGCCACGCGATAGCTGGCCCAGACTGCGAGCACCAGCAAGAACGTATCGGCAGCACGCGTCGGCAGGCGCCAGCGGCGCACGGCCCTGCCAGCATTGGCTGCATCGGCCGGGCGGGCAGGGAACCACCCAAGGGCGGAGCGCATCAGCTTCCAGGCCTTGTCGGTCAGCCGGCTGGCGATCCGGCTGCGGCGCACCCAGTCCAGCAGCCATGAACGGCGGCCCACTTCGCCGTCCAGTTCTTCGAAGCGGAACTTGTCGGCCCACACCAGCAAAGGGCGGAAGAAAAGCTGGTCATACATGACGATGCCGACAAACATGGCGCCGATAGCCCAGGCGATGGCGCGGCCGTTTTCCGCTTCAATCGCCACCGCGATATAGGCGCCAATGCCCGGCAGCTTCACGTCCTGACCGGCGACGGAGATCGCCTCGGCCGCCACCAGGAAGAACCAGCCGCCGGACATGGACATCATCATGTTCCACAGCAGGCCAGGCATGGCGAACGGCAGCTCCAGCCGCCAGAAGCGCTGCCAGGCCGACAGGTGGAATATGCGGCTAGCCTCATGCAGCTCGGCAGGCACTGCGCGCATCGACTGGTACAGGCTGAATGCCATATTCCAGGCTTGCGAGGTGAAGATCGCAAAGATGGCCGCGCATTCCACACCCAGCTGGCTGCCGGGGAACAGTGCGATGAAGGGCGCAATGGCAATCGCCTGGAAACCCAGCACCGGCACCGACTGCAGCACGTCCAGCAGTGGCACCAGGACTTTTTCAGCCAGCCGGTACTTCGCGGCCACCGCCGCGAACACGAAGGCGAACACCAGCGAGACGCTCAGCGCGGCGAACATGCGCAGGATGGTGCGCAACAGGTAATAGGGCAGTGAAGCCGGATCGAGACTGACCGGCATGGGCTGGCCAAGTACGAAAGGCCGTGCCATTTGCATGGCGCCATAGGCGACAGCGATCAACACCGCCAATACGAGCGGCAGCAATGCCCAGTCCCAGCGATTGGGACGCGTAGTGATAGATGCGAACATCAGGCTCTCCGCAAGGATGCGGGCCCGCGATCGTGCGCGCTTGAATCGTCATCCGCTGATGGCAGATGACGGGAGGACAGGAGCCCTGGACGTGATCGTGCCGTTATGCGATGCCGAAGTGAATTCGGTGACAACTATGACTCGAACAAGTGCCCATGAAAGGGGGGCTCCAAAAATGATAACGGGGCGGAGTGTAGACCTCAACAATATACCCGTCAACTTAGGGAAAGCCGTATTTTTGCAGGCTTGGATGGCTGGAATTGTAAGCATCTATTACACTCTTCGCGCCGTATACCAATCATCGGAGCTCCCATGTCATTTCGCATCTCACGCATTCTGGCCATATTTGGCCTGCTTGCTGCGTGGACCATCCAGTCTGCCGCAGTGCCGCCAGCCAGCCCCAAACCGACGACGGGCAGTTTGCAGCGCGTTGAAGTGGCCTCCCGCTATGTCGCAGCGCGCCCGGTGGATGTGTGGCTGCCATCCGATTACGCTGAGCGCGTCAAGGCGGGGCAGCGTTTTCAGGTGCTCTACATGCACGATGGCCAAATGCTGTTTGATGCTTCGACTACCTGGAACAAGCAGGCATGGAAGGTTGACGTTGCGCTCGACAAGCTGATACGGAGCGGCCGCATTTCCCCAACGATTGTGGTCGCGGTCTGGAACCTTGACAGTCTCCGCGCCTCGGAATACTTCCCGCGCAAGGTGCTGGAGCGCTTGGCCCCGATGCAGCGCGAGTTCATGCTCAAGACCTATATGGAGGGCAAGGCGCAGTCGGATGATTACCTGCGCTACCTGGTCAGAGAACTCAAACCCTTGATCGATAGCCGCTTCGCCACCAAGCCCGAACGCGAGTCGACGTTCGTCATGGGATCGAGCCGTGGCGCCGTACTGTCGGTGTATGCCATGAGCGAATATCCGGAAGTGTTTGGCGGCGCAGCCGGGCTGTCGGTGCACTGGATAGGCAAGTTTGAGCGGAACGCCGCCATTCCCATGGCCACGTTTGCATACCTCAGCGAACATCTGGCCGACCCGGTTGGGCATCGCCTGTACCTGGACCGAGGCACCGAATCGCTGGACGCCCTGTATGGCCCAAGCTTTGAGTTTGGCGAAGAGGTGATCCGCGAACGGGGTTATACGGATGCCAATTACATGCAGCGCGTATTCCCGGGCACTAACCATAGCGAGACCGCTTGGTCGGAACGACTGGAAGTTCCGTTGTTATTCTTGCTGGCGAAATAATGGTGCCCCGGGCCGGAATCGAACCGGCACGCCCTTGCAGGCAACGGATTTTAAGTCCGGTGTGTCTACCAATTTCACCACCGGGGCAGCTTGAAGCCCGCTATTATGACATGACTGTTCGTTAACATCTAGTAGTAGCAAATCTGGCAACGCTTGTAATCGCCGCGGAATGTTGTAGCATGCTGGTCGCAGAATTCCCTTGAAAGACCACATGCAAATCAAGATTAACGAAGTCCTGCGGGACTATATCGAGCCGTTGACCGAGGCTGAGCGCACCGCGCTGGAGCGCAGCCTGCTGGCCGAAGGTTGCCGCGATGCGCTGGTGTTGTGGAACGATGTTCTGGTCGATGGCCACAATCGCTACTCGATCTGCCAGCAGCACGGCATCCCTTTCAAAGTCACACAGAACACGAGTTTCAAGGATATTGAAGACGTGATGCTCTGGATGATCGACAACCACCTGGGCCGCCGCAGCGTGTCGGACTTCCAGCGTGGCGTGCTGGCCCTGCGCCAGCAGGAAATCCTGGCCAAGCGCGAGCAGGCCGTCAAAGAACAGGCGAAGGCGGAGGATGCCGCGATTGCACCGCCGGACCCGGAAGCCGAGGAGCCTGCACCGCCGCCAAAACCGAAGCCCAAACGCGAAGATATCGCCCGCGCCGCGCGCCTGAGCGCCAATACCCTGGGCCAGATCGAAAAGATTACCCGCAGCGCTACGCCGGAGCTGGTAGAAGCGGTTCGCTCGGGCACCATCTCGATCAATGCCGCCGCCACCGTCGCTACGCTGTCGGAAGAAGACCAGAAGTCGGCCGTGGCCGGGGGCCGCAAGTTCCTGCAGCAGGCAGCCCGCGAAATCCGCGAGCAGCGCGCCGCCAACCGTCCGCCAAAGGCTCCGAAAGAGGATGCCGGCGGCGGGAACTACGAAGCGGCTGAACGTCCGGCTCCGCTGACCGAGGTGGAGGTACTGCGCCTCGAGATCTCGCAACTGAAGGAAAAAAATGCCGCGCTGCGTGCCGAAAATGCCGAACTGCGCGAACGCATTGCACAATTGGTGGAGCAATAAAGCATGCTGAAGCTGAATGCCGCGCTGGTCGCGTTCTGCGCCATTCCTGCGATTGCCGCACCGGCCGCCCCACAGGCGGCTGGCTCATTAAGTCCTGCGGAGGTGCTGCGCCTGCAAGCAATTGCCAAGCGCGTGACGATCCTGCGCGACAAATGGGGCATTCCACATATCTATGGCAAGACCGACGCCGACGCGGTGTTCGGCATGATGTATGCGCAATCGGAAGACGATTTCAAGCGCATCGAGTTGAATTTCATCAACGCCATGGGTCGCCTGGCGGAAGTGGAGGGTGAAAAGGCGCTGTACCAGGACCTCCGCATGAAACTGTTCATCACCCCCGAGCAGTTGAAGGCACAGTACAAAGCAAGCCCTGATTGGCTGAAGAAGCTGATGGTGGCGTGGGCCGATGGCCTGAATTTCTACCTGCACACCCACCCGAAGGTGCAACCGCGTTTGCTGACCCGCTTCGAACCCTGGATGGCGCTCAGTTTCAGCGAAGGCAGCATTGGCGGCGACATCGAATCCGTCAACATCGATCAGTTGAAGGCGTTCTACAGCAAGCGCCCGACGCCTGCGCTGGCTGCCGTCGGCAGCGACCTCGATAACGAGCCGCGCGGCTCGAACGGTTTTGCCATCGCGCCGGCACTGAGCAAGTCGGGCCACGCGCTGTTGATGATCAACCCGCACACCTCGTTCTACTTCCGCCCGGAAGTCCATGTGATCAGCCTGGAAGGCCTGAACGCTTATGGCGCAGTGACCTGGGGCCAGTTCTTTGTGTACCAGGGCTTTAACGACCGTATCGGCTGGATGCATACTTCCGGCGGCGGCGACGTGATCGACGAATACCTGGAAACGGTGGTTGAGAAAGACGGCAAGTTCTTCTACCAATATGGCAAAGAGCTGCGCCCGTTCCGCACCGAGTCGGTGCGCCTGCCGTACAAGGCTGCCGACGGCAGCATGGCGGAAAAGGTCGTGACGGCCTATTTCACCCATCGTGGGCCGGTGGTGCGCGAGCAGGGCGGCAAATGGGTTTCCGTGGCGATGATGAACGAGCCGCTGAAGGCGCTGACCCAATCCTTTATCCGCACCAAGGCCCGCAACTATCCAGCCTTCTACAAGTCGATGGAGCTGCGCACCAACTCCTCGAACAACACGGTGTACGCCGACGCTGACGGCAATATCGCCTACTTCCACGGCAACTTCATCCCGGTGCGCGACCCGCGTTTCGACTACACCAAGCCGGTCAACGGCGCCGACCCAGCGACGGACTGGAAGGGCTTGCACCAGGTGCGCGAAACCATCCAGCTTTTCAATCCGAAGAATGGGTGGATCCAGAACACCAACAACTGGCCGTTTTCGGCGGCCGGCGCCTACAGTCCGCGGCCTGAGGACTATCCGGCCTATATGTCGGTCAATCCCGAGAATGCGCGCGGGATCCACGCCGTGCGCGTACTGCAAGGGAAGAAGGACTTCACCATCGACAGCCTGATCGCGGCCGCTTACGACAGCCAGTTGCCGGCCTTCGAACCCTTGCTGCCCTTGCTGGTGCGCGCTTATGACGAAGCACCGGCCAGCGACCTGTCCAAGGCCGCCGTGATCGAGCAAATCACCTTGCTGCGCGACTGGGATATGCGCTACTCACTGACGTCAGTGCCGACTTCGGTGGCCATCTACTGGCTGCAGGACCAGGTCAAACAGTACGGCCAGGCGGCGAAGGACAAGGGTATTCCTGTGCTCGACTACCTCGCTACCGAGCTGACGCCGAAGCAGCGTCTCGAGGCGCTGGTGCGTGCGTCAAACAAGCTGACTGCCGACTTTGGAAGCTGGAAAACCCCTTGGGGCGAGATCAACCGCTTCCAGCGCCTGACGGGCGATATCGTGCAGCCCTTTGACGATAGCAAGCCAAGCATTCCCGTGCCTTACGCGTCCGGCAATTACGGCGCGCTGGCCGCCTACGGCATGACGTCGCAGCAGCGCACCAAGCGCATTTATGGCGAGCGCGGCAATAGCTTCGTGGCGGCTGTCGAATTCGGCCCGAAAGTGAAGGCGAAGAGTATTCTTGCCGGCGGCCAAAGCGGTGACCCGGCTTCGCCGCACTTCTACGATCAGGCCGAGATGTATGCGCGCGGCGAATTCAAGGACGTGCTGTTCTACAAGGAAGACATCGAGAAGAACCTGGAGCGCAAGTACCGCCCGGGCGAATAAGGTTCACGTTTGAGATAGCGCAAAGTCCTCTCCGCATTGGCAGGCGCACAATGAAGTGACAACCTGCTAAGGGGAGGCGTCCATGTCTTCCAACCCCGACGAGAATGGCAGCGCCGCCTGCCAACGGATCGAAGACTTCATCTTCGTGCGCGAGCTGAACGAAGTCTTCCTGCTGCTTGACCACATCTCCGGACGTTGGGACAAGAGCCTCTACAACTTTCACAACCACGATGATGGCGAGCCGCACATTGACGAACTGTGTGCAATCGGTCTGGCACCTCCCGGAAGCGACGAGCAGCGCGTGGCGCAGGCGGTGAAAGTGCTGTGCGCTAAGAATAAGCTGAACGCCGCCGCGCGTCCCGCAACGGGGCTGACCATCGCCTTCACCTTGCTTGTGGTGGGGGAGGGCACGCTGGCTTTGCTGCAGCTGGCGCTGGGCGCTACGATCGGCGCCTGCATCGCACTGTTCGTCAACCCATCCGGCCAGACGCCAGGCAGCGAGATCGGTTTACTTGGGAACTGGGCGCTCAGCACATCCGCGCTGTCCTTCACCGCGGGCTTCGGGGTAGAAGGCGTGTTCGTGGCGCTGGAAAGCCTGGTGCGCCGCGTGTTCAACATCAGCGATCCAGCGCGGCGCTCAAGCGAAAACTGACGGTTAGATGCCTTCCTTGGTCGGCATGACGACGATCTGCTGCATGTTCACGTGCTTAGGCATGGAGACAATGAAACCGACGGTCTCCGCGATGTCTTCGGCTTTCAGGAAGTCGATCGATTTCGAGGCGTTTTCAAGCCAGTCGATCGCACCCTGGAATGTGAAGTGGCTTTGCAGTTCGGTCTCGGTAATGCCAGGTTCGATGACCGAGACGCGGATGTTCTTCGGGCCAAGTTCCAGGCGCAGATGGCGGGTCAGGTGGCTCACGAATGCTTTCGTGGCCGAGTACACAGCGAAGTAGCCATACACGTACTGGCCTGCGATCGACGAAGTGTTGATCAGGTCAACCGCTTTACCTTGTGCCGCAGCCTCTTCAAGCTGGGGGACGAAGGACTGGATGACGCGCATCGCACCGGTAACGTTCAGGTCGATCTGCGATTCCCATTCTTTCTGCGGCTGGGCGCCAATTGCGCCTGGCAGCATCAAGCCGGCGTTGTTGAATACGAGGTCGGCGTTACCAAGCTGATTGCGAACGGCAGCGGCCGCCGCATCGACAGAAGCCTGGTCGGTGACATCGGTAGCCAGGGCCAGCGCTTCGCCACCCAGCTCGCGAATCTCTGCGGCAACCGCATCCAGCGCCTCCTTGCGACGAGCCAGCAGCGCTACTTTCGCCCCTCGAGAAGCCAGCAGCAGGGCGGTTGCGCGCCCCATGCCGCTGGAAGCGCCGGTGACAACTGCAACGCGGCCAGTCAGATTTTTTGCGGTGGTGTTCATGATCATTCTCCTTCGGTGGTGTGGGTTGTGTCGGTTGACATGGACCACTTTAGGGAAAGCGGGGCTAACCCGGTAGTTGCTACGCGGTGATATCAGAGGCAACTAAAAGTTGCTACTGGTGGCGGCCTTGCTATACTTCCGGACAACGAAATCGAGATTGTTAGGCAACCATGGATGAACTGCGGGCAATAGCGACCTTCATCAAAGCGGCAGAATTCGGCAGCTTTAACCGCGCGGCCACTGCGCAAGGCATTACGCCTCAGGCGGTGAGCAAGAACGTTCGGCAACTTGAGCAATACCTCGGGGTGCGCCTGTTCCACCGCACGACCCGGCAAAGTACATTGACCGAAGACGGCCAACTGCTGTTCGACTCGGTTCGGGCGAGCATGGAAGGCTTTTCAGGTGCCTTGAATCGCGTGAAGAATTCCGCGAAGGGCGACGAGGGCCTGATACGCATCAGTGCCGGCGGTGCCGTAGGGCGAAAAGTTCTGATGCCCCTGGTGGCGGAGTTCAGTCGGCTGCATCCTGGCGTCACTTTTGACCTGGTGCTGGAGGATCGAAGTACCGATACGGTCGGCGAACGCATCGATCTGGGTTTTAAAGCCGGCAATGCCCCCACTGCGCAAGTAGTATCCCGTTGGCTGTTTCCGATTCAGTTGATCGTCTGCGCAACTCCCGCCTACCTCCAGGAACATGGAACTCCTCAAACGGTCGATGATCTGGCCGGTCATCGTTGTATCGGCTATCGGCAACCGGGGACCGGGCGGCCCGTGCCCTGGGAGTTCCAGGTGGAGGGGGAGATTCTGTACAAGCCGATGGACTACGTCGTCTGTTGCAGCGACCCGGAAGCCGAGATGCAGGCAGTGTTAAGTGGCATCGGCGTCGGCCAGATCGACAGCATTAACGCCACCGCCGAACTTCGTGCGAAGAATCTGGTACCGCTGCTGACGCACACCACAAGCAATCGCATGGGACTGTACCTGTATTATGCGCAGCGCACCGATATGCCAAGGCGGGTAAGGCGTTTCATCGACTTCGCGGCGGAGAGACTGCAAGGCGGGGAAGAATTCCTTACGCAATTCTGAGGGCTTAGCGCGCCTCAATCACCTCGATCAGGTGGAAGCCGTCTTCAGCCAGGATTGGCGGGCTGATTTCGTGGAGCGGCAGGCAGAACGCTGCGCGTTCCACCGCGGCCAACGCCTCGCCACGGCGGAAGAAACCGGGCGGCATGCTTTGCGAGCTTGCGTAGGGGTTGGTGAACTGCTCTTGAAGCGCCTCAATCGTGCCGCTGGCTTCCCATTCCTGGCGCACGACCTTGGCCCGCATGTGGGCGGCCTGCATTTCGCCGTACGTGGCCTTGGCCGGTCCTGGTCCGGGCGTGCCGGGCGTTACAATCAGCTGGCGAATCCTGGCTTCGCGCCGTACCGAAGAATGGAGGTCGCATACCAGGTCGGGTTCTTTGAACCTTGGTGCATACGAGATCACAGGGGCCTCCTGATGCTTCCAGTTGGCGCGCTGGGCGGGCTGGCGGTACCAGGCCATGATTACCAGCGCGATGGCGCCAATCAGCACACCGATGGCCAGCCTGAATTCGAAGTTCTGCAGCCTTTGCGTGCGGTGGTCTTCGCCGAAATTGACCATCATATGCTGCGCCGCGGTTTTGAGCTGGTTGTCATCGCGGACGGAAGCGAGCGCTGCTTCCGCTGTGCTGGCCGCCTTTGCGGCCGCTACCGAGGCTTCTTCAGTATCGTGGCGCAGGACCGGCGCCTGGCAGTGGGGGCAATGAATGTCGCGCGTCAGGTCGATGGCGCCGCCACAGGCGTGGCATTTGTGCTGCTCGATGGCCGGGGTGCTAATTGTGCTGGCGCCGGCTTCGGCGCTGGGCGCTACCGCCTTTGCCAGCCGGGCCGGATCAATGATTCCGACTGCCGAATGGCAGGCAGGGCAGGCCTCGACCGGCCGCGCCGGCAACGGGCAGCCGCAGCCGGCGCAAAAGACTTCCTTGCCGGCCGCCTGCAGCGAACGGATATCGGACCAGGCAAGGGGCCGCGCGAAGCCTTTCTCGGCGAGGTAGAGAATGTATGTCTGGTAGTAGCCATGCCCGTGGGGGCATTGGAGCTTGGAAGTGCGCCCGAAGCGCGACATGTCGAATACGCGCTTGAGCTGTGCATTGCAGGTCGGGCAGGATTGCACGCGCGCCAGAGAGACTGCATGCGCGTGCTCGCCGCCAGCCTGCATCGCTCCATGGATCTCGCGCACGAATTCGGCGATGCCGGGCCCCGCCAGCCGCACCGATTCCGTGTCGTCGAACCACACCAGGCAGCAATGGGGACAGGTATCGATCTCCACCCGCCGCTGGTAGTGGCCGGACAAGTCAAGCACCCGCATCGGGCGCTTGCAGTTGCTGCAGTGACGTTCAGATGGCGTCAAGGGCATTACGCAGGTCTTGGCGCAAGTCCTCGATATCTTCAATGCCGACGGATAGCCGGATCAGGCCATCGCCGATGCCAAGTAGCTCACGCTGCGCAGCGGGAATCGATGCATGGGTCATCAGGGCAGGGTGCTCGATCAGCGACTCCACGCCACCCAGGCTTTCCGCCAGCGCGAACACCTCGCAGCGCTCCAGGAAGCGGCGCGCGCCGGCCAGGTCGGTGTCGAGGTCGATCGAAATGATGCCGCCGAAACCATCCATCTGGGCCTTGGCCAGCGTGTGCTGGGGATGCGACTCCAGGCCCGGATAAAACACCTTCTTCACCTTGGGCTCGCGCTCCAGCCAGCGCGCCAGCTCGAGGGCGCTCTTGCAGTGGCGTTCCATGCGGATCGCCAGCGTTTTCACGCCGCGCAGGGCCAGGAAGGCGTCGAATGGTCCGGCAATCGCGCCCACGGAATTCTGCAGGAAGGCCAGTTGCTCGCGCCATGCGGATTGGCGCTCTTCGCCGCCGACCACGGCGATGCCGCCGATGATGTCCGAGTGCCCGTTCAGATACTTGGTGGCCGAATGCACCACGATGTCGAAGCCCAGCTCCAGCGGGCGCTGCACGATCGGGCTGGCGAAGGTGTTGTCGGCCACGGCCAGGATGCCGCGCTCGCGGCAGATGCGGGCGATGGCGGCCAGGTCGGCCAGCTTCAGCATCGGGTTGGTCGGAGTCTCGACCCAGACCATCCTGGTTTCCGGGCGCAGGGCGGCCAGCAGGTTTTCCGGATTGGTCAGGTCGGCATAGGTGAATTCATGCCCGGCGCTGCGCCGGCGCACGCGCTCGAACAGGCGGAAGGTGCCGCCATACATATCGTCGCCGGCCACGATGTGCGAGCCCGCGTCCAGCAGTTCCAGCACCGTCGAAATGGCGGCCAGGCCGGAAGCGAAGGCGAAG
>JBCNOX010000090.1:0-12833 GCA_039593645.1 Pseudoduganella sp. | reverse complement strand
GCGGCATTCGAACAAGCCGGCAAAGAGCTGGGCATCATCAAGAACTAATCAGGAAATATAGGTAGGAATCATGGAACGTATTCTCGTCATCGGCGCCAATGGCCAAATCGGTAGTGAACTGGTGGAAGCGCTGGCAAAACAGCACGGCGATCAGAACGTCATCGCAACCGACATCAGCCCGGTCAACAAGTACAACGCAGCCCGTTACCAGGTGCTGAACGTGATGGACAAGGCCGCACTGCAAGAGCTGGTCGCCGCGGAAGGCATCACGCAGGTGTACCAGCTGGCCGCGATGCTGTCCGCGACTGGCGAAGCGGCTCCGCTGAAGGCCTGGGACCTGAACATGGACGGCCTGCTGAACATCCTGGAAGTGGCGCGTGAACGCGGCGAACAGGGCAAGCCGCTGCGCATCTTCTGGCCATCGTCGATCGCGGCGTTCGGCCCGAATACCCCGGCCGAGAATACCCCGCAGTACACCGTGATGGACCCGACCACGATTTACGGCATTTCCAAGCTGGCCGGCGAACGGCTGTGCGAATACTACTTCCTGAAGTATGGCGTGGACGTGCGTTCGATCCGCTATCCAGGCATCATCAGCTTCAAGTCGCCTCCAGGCGGAGGTACCACCGACTACGCAATTGCGATCTTCCACGCCGCGCTGCGCGGTGAACGCTACGATTGCTTCCTCGGCCCGAAGACCACTTTGCCGATGATCTACATGCCTGACGCGATTCGCGCAACCATTGAATTGATGGACGCACCCGCTTCACAAATCAAGATTCGTTCGTCGTACAATGTCGCCGGCGTTTCCTTCAACCCGGAAGAACTGGCTGCAGCGATTACCCGCGCGCTGCCTGACTTCAAGATCGCCTACACGCCGGATAGCCGCCAGGCTATCGCCGACAGCTGGCCGCGCAGCCTGGATGATTCCAAGGCAACCGCGGACTGGAACTGGAAAGCGCGCATCGGAGTGGACGAGATGGTGAAGGACATGCTGGAGAATATTGACGTGAGCCTCAGCGAGGCCGCATAACCAGAGAGAGACAAGCAACAATGGACATGAGTGTTTTCGACTTATTCAAGATTGGCATTGGCCCATCGAGTTCGCATACGGTGGGGCCAATGGTGGCGGCACGCCGCTTCCTGGTCGAAAACAGTCCATTGGACGATGTCACTTCCGTGACGGCCGAGCTTTTCGGCTCGCTGGCCTTGACGGGCGTTGGCCACGGTACCGACAAGGCCGTGCTGCTTGGCCTGATGGGCGAGACGCCGCAAGGCGTCGATCCTGACGCCGTGGAAGATATGCTGGCAGCGGCCGACGTTGACGGCGAGCTGCGCCTGCTGGGCGAGAAGACGATTCCCTTCAGCCGCAAGCAGCACCTGGTGTTCCATATGGCGGAGAACCTGCCGGAGCATCCGAACGGCATGCGCTTCACGTTGACCCGTGCGGACGGCAGTTCGGTTGCGAAGATTTACTACTCCGTCGGCGGCGGCTTCATTCGCGCTGAAGGCGAAGAGGCGGCCACCGATGGCAAGCCAGCCGTACGCCTGCCATACCCGTTCAACACCATGGCCGAACTGCTGGGCCATGGCGTCAGCAGCGGCAAGACCATTCCACAGATGCTGCGTGCAAACGAGCTGACTCGCATCAGCGAGGCGGAGCTCAACGAAGGCATGGACCGCATCTGGCACGTCATGCGCGACTGCATCCAGCATGGCCTCGAAACGCGCGGCCAACTGCCGGGCGGCCTGAATGTGAAGCGCCGCGCGGCTGATCTCTGGCGCCAGGCGCAAGGCGGTGATCGCGCCAACCAGCTGCCGCACGATGCGCTGAATGGCGTGAGTTTGTACGCCATGGCAGTCAACGAAGAGAACGCAGCGGGCGGACGTGTTGTAACGGCGCCTACAAATGGGGCCGCAGGCATCATTCCGGCTGTGCTGAAATACTATGCGGAAGACTGCAAACCAGTCGATCCGGTTTCCGGCGTGCGCGCATTTCTGCTGACCGCTGCGGCGATCGGCATGCTGTGCAAGCGCAATGCCTCGATCTCCGGCGCGGAAGTGGGGTGCCAGGGCGAAGTCGGCGTGGCGTGCGCCATGGCGGCAGCCGGCCTGGTGGCGGCACTGGGCGGCAGCAATGCCCAAATCGAGAACGCAGCTGAAATCGGCATCGAGCACCACTTGGGCATGACCTGCGACCCGATCGGTGGACTGGTGCAGATTCCTTGCA
Source organism: Pseudoduganella sp. (assembly GCA_039593645.1). Taxonomy (GTDB): domain Bacteria; phylum Pseudomonadota; class Gammaproteobacteria; order Burkholderiales; family Burkholderiaceae_D; genus Rugamonas. Next base: position 10,603 of record JBCNOX010000090.1, on the reverse strand, counting down.
TCGAACGTAACGGCATGGGCGCGGTGAAGGCGATCACCGCGGCTTCGCTGGCAATGAAGGGCGACGGCACGCACTTTGTCACGCTGGATAACGTGATCGAGACCATGCGCCAGACCGGCGCCGACATGCAGGCGAAGTACAAAGAGACCTCGCTTGGCGGTTTGGCAATTCACGTCGTTTCGGTGAATCACGCAGCTTGCTGACGCTAGAAAATTCCGAAATTTAGCGAAATTCACAAAGAAAGTCTGGTGGCACTATAATAAGTGTCCGTTTTCACTGCCACCGGACTTTCTACTCTATGCAATACGTGTCTACCCGGGCCGACGCGTCGGCTGCATCGCACTCCCTCCAGCAATTTTCCGACATCCTCCTGGGTGGTCTGGCGCCAGACGGCGGCCTGTACCTTCCAGTCGAGTACCCGCAAGTTACCGGCGAAGAGCTGAACAAGTGGCGTCACCTGTCCTACGCTGACCTGGCTGTAGAAATCCTGAAGAAGTTCGCGGGCGACATTCCGGAAGCCGACCTGCGCGCCCTGGCGAAAAAGACCTATACCGCCGACGTATACCGCAATGTGCGCGAAGGCGAGAACGCTGCCGACATCACCCCGCTGCGCGTGCTGGAAGAGGTCGACGGCAAGAAACTGGTGCTGCAATCGCTGTCGAACGGCCCGACGCTGGCCTTCAAGGACATGGCCATGCAGTTGCTGGGCAACCTGTTCGAATACGCCCTGGCCAAACAGGATGCGCAACTGAACATCTTCGGCGCCACTTCCGGCGATACCGGCAGTGCCGCCGAATACGCCATGCGCGGCAAGAAAGGCATCAAGGTCTTCATGCTGTCGCCGCACAAGAAGATGAGCGCCTTCCAGACCGCCCAGATGTTCAGCCTGCAGGACCCGAACATCTTCAACATTGCCGTCGAGGGTGTGTTCGACGACTGCCAGGACATGGTCAAGGCCGTGTCGAATGACCTGGAATTCAAGGCCCGCCACAAGATCGGCACCGTGAACTCGATCAACTGGGCACGCGTGGTGGCGCAGGTGGTGTACTACTTCCGCGGCTACCTGGCAGCGACCAGGAGTAACGAGCAGAAGGTATCGTTCACCGTCCCGTCGGGCAATTTCGGCAATATCTGCGCGGGCCATATCGCCCGTCAAATGGGCCTGCCGATCGACAAGCTGGTGGTCGCCACCAACGAGAACGACGTGCTGGACGAGTTCTTCCGCACCGGAATTTACCGCGTGCGCAAGTCGGCCGAGACTTACCACACCTCCAGCCCATCGATGGACATTTCGAAGGCTTCGAACTTCGAGCGCTTCGTGTTCGACCTGGTGAAGGGCGACGGCAAGCGGGTACGCGAACTGTTCAAGAAGGTGGAAACCGAAGGCGGCTTCGACCTGTCCGGCGCGCCGGGCAGCGATGGCGACGAATTCAAGCTGGTGCCCAACTACGGCTTCAAATCCGGCAAGTCGACTCACGCTGACCGTGTGCAGACTATCCGCGACGTGGCGGACGATTACGGCATCGTGATCGACACCCACACCGCCGACGGCATCAAGGTCGCCAAGGAATACATGGAGCCGGGCGTGCCGATGATCGTGCTGGAAACGGCACTGGCTGCCAAATTCAACGAAACCATCCTGGAAGCACTGGGCCAAGATGCCGAGCGCCCAGCTGGATTCGAAAATATCGAAGCGCTGCCGCAGCGCTTCGAGGTCATGCCGGCCGATGTCAGCAAGGTAAAGGCGTACATCGCCGCCAATACGGGACTGTAAAAACATGGCAATGCTCGCTGTACGCGAAGCCCTCGACTTCCTGCTCTCCGCAGCCCGTCCGGTGGCGGAGGTGGAGAAGATCCCAACCCTGGAAGCCAATGGCCGTGTGCTGGCGAGCGCCGTGGTGTCCGGCATGAACGTACCCGGCCACGACAACACGCAGATGGACGGCTACGCCGTGCGCGCTGCCGATTGCGCCAGCGGCAACGCAACGCTGACCGTGACGCAGCGGATTCCGGCCGGGCACGTCGGCCAGCCGTTGCTGCCCGGTTGTGCGGCGCGCATTTTCACAGGCGCCCTGATTCCCGAGGGCGCCGATGCGGTAGTCATGCAGGAGCAATGCGAGGCGAAGGATGGCCTGGTCACTATCCGCCATACGCCGAAAGTGGGCGAGTGGATCCGCCGCACGGGCGAAGACATCAGCGTTGGTAGCGTGATCCTGGCGGCCGGCACCCGCCTGCGCAGCCAGGAGCTGGGCCTTGCCGCCTCGATTGGCATGGCGGAGCTGAACGTGCGCCGCAGGCTGCGCGTGGCGGTCTTCTTCACTGGCGACGAACTGGCCATGCCGGGCGAACCATTGGCGCCAGGCGCCATTTACAATTCCAACCGCTTTACGCTGCGCGCCCTGCTGGAAAACCTCGGCTGCGAAGTACGCGACTTCGGCATCGTTCCTGATTCGCTCGAAGCCACCCGCAGTGTGCTGCGCCAGGCCGCGGACGGCAATGACCTGATCATCACTTCCGGCGGCGTCTCCGTTGGTGAGGAAGACCATATCAAACCTGCCGTTGAAGCGGAGGGTAAGCTGAATATGTGGCAGATCGCGGTTAAGCCGGGCAAGCCGCTGGCGTTTGGCGAAGTAGGGCAGGCATTCTTCCTTGGCCTGCCGGGTAATCCGGTGTCGAGCTTCGTCACCTTCCTGCTGTTCGTGCGGCCATTCCTGCTGCGCCTGCAGGGCGCCGATGTGCCGGCACAGCCGCGCGGCATGCTGGTGCGCGCCGATTTCAACTGGCCGAAAGCGAACCGCCGCAACGAATTCCTGCGCGCTAAACTGAATGGGCAGGGTGGTTTGGACCTGTTCCCGAACCAGGGTTCCGGTGTGTTGACCTCGACCGTGTGGGGCGATGGCCTGGTCGACAACCCGCCTGGCAATCCGATCGCGCCAGGCGACGTGGTACGTTTCATTCCCTTCAGTGAACTGATGTATTGATATGCTGATTAACCTCAAATATTTTGCCAGTGTGCGCGAAGTGCTGGGCAGCGGCGAGCAGGTGGTGCTGCCGCCAGAAGCGCAGACGGTAGGCGACGTGCGCGCCTGGCTGCTGGCGCGCGGCGAGCCGTGGGCGACTGCCCTCGCCGAAGGCCGCGCCCTGCGCATGGCCTGCAATCAGCGCATGTGCGATGCCGGCACTCCGGTGGCGCCTGGCGACGAAGTTGCCTTTTTCCCACCTGTGACAGGCGGTTAATACTGATTGCTGTGCGCGCGCAACAGTAGGCTCCTGAAAGTTGACCGTAAGCATTGTCACGTTATACTTGACTTCATGCGGCCCAAAACCTGCGCCGCACTCGTCCACCACCTGATTTCCCGTCGCCTCCTCCCTGCGGCCATTTCCCTTCACTGCAAGGAGAGTCGCAATGGGTTTCGTTATCGCCGCCCTTGGCCTGAATGGCATCACGCGGGGCCAGCTTCCTGTACCGCCTCGCAAACGTACCCACAAGCTTCATATCGCGGGTTCCACCACCATGGCGCCGTTGTTGAAGGAAATCGCCGCCAAATATCGCCTGCTGCATCCTGAGATCGCAATCGAAGTGGAGTTGGGCGGCTCTGCGCGCGGGCTGGAAGATGTGCGGAACGGTCATGCGCATATCGCCATGCTGTCGCGCGCACTTGCCCCGTCCGAGCGAGACCTGTACGGAATTCCGATTGCACGTGACGGTGTCGGCGTCGTGGTGCATGCCAATAACCCGGTGCGGCAGTTGGGCCTCGAGCAACTGCAGGCCATATTTACCGGCCGCATGCGCCAGTGGCGCGATGCCGGCGGCAGCGACGATTCGGTGTACGCCCTCGGTGGGGTGCGTGACGGTGCTTCCAGCGCATTGTTTGCGCGCTTCCTCATGCAGCCGCTCGAAGCTTTCAGCCTCAATGCGGCGGTGGAATCCAATATCGAACGCCTGGCAGTGGTGGCCGCCTGCGAGAACGCCATCGCCTATGTTTCGGTCGGTGCGGCGGAGCGCGCAATTTCGCAAGGCGTATCGGTCCGGCTGCTGCCAATCTCGGGCATCGCCGCCAGTACTGCCAATATCCGCAATGGCAGTTATCCGATCTGCCGTGTACTGACCCTGGCAAGCAGGGATGCGCCAACCGGCGTCGCACGAAGCTTTTTCGCCTTCTGCCTTTCAGCCCAGGTGAACGGCATCCTGTCGGCCTTCGACTTTGTCCCTTACCTGGACTGACGCCGTGGAAACCTATCTCTTCCTTGCGTTGCTGGCCGCAGCAGCGGCAACGAGGGCAATTCATTGGTGGCTGGCACGCCAGGCCGAGTGCCAGCGCGCCAATCGGGCCTTGCGCATGTCCTCGCGCTGCCGGGAGGTTCTGCTGCACGCCAGGAGTGCCGAGGAAATGATGGCAGCCATGTGCCGCGGCATTACGGAAGAGGGCAGCTATTCGCTGGCCTGGACCGGATTGGCCATGGCCGGCGGCGGCAAGGATTTGCTGGCCAGCGCGATTCACGGCACCCCAGCAGGACGCTTTGCGGCAGCGGCCGCCGGCTTGCAGCGTGGTGGCACCTGCGAGGGCCTGGCGCTGGAGGTAATGGGAGACGGCAAACTGCGGCTGCAGCATGCATCAGCCGCTCAATACGGCTATCCGAGCGTCCTGGCCTTGCCCTTGGCCGGCGCGGCCGAGGATGCTGGGCCCCTGGGCGTGCTGTGCGTATGTTCGGGTGAATCCTGCGCTTTCGATAACGAAGAAGTGGCGTTGCTACAGGCCCTGGCCAGCGACCTGGCGCTTGGCCTGAACAACATGCGCGAAGCCAGCAAGCGCCGGGCAGCGGAACAGGCCTTCGCCTGTGATGCCCGGCATGACCCGGCCACCGGCATGGCGAATCGCTCCTTGTTCAACGATCGCTTGCGCCAGGCGCAGAGCTCGGCCGAGCGCAACGGCCGCAAGGTGGCGGTGCTGGCGCTCACCATGGACCGCTATCGCGCCGTCAAATCCAGTTTGGGCCCTGAAGCCTGCAGTGCCTTGCTGGCGCATGCCGCATCCGCCATGAAGTCCTGCTTGCGCGAAGGCGACACCGTGGCCCACTTGCTCGGTAACGAGTTCGCAATAATCCTGGCCGACATGGCCAGTGACGACGATGTGCTGCCAGTAGCGGCCAAGCTGCTCGAAGCGATGAAGGCACCCATGCGCTGGCAGGACAACATCGTCAACACCACGGTCAGCATCGGCATTGCCCTGATGGGCCAGGACGGTGGCGAAGCCTCCGGCATGCTGCGCTCAGCCAATTCGGCCATGGCGCAGGCGGCGGGCCATGGCGGCAACCGCTTTCGCTTCGTTTCACAGGAAATGAACGATCGCGCATCGCGCATGTTCGCACTGGGCGCCGAGTTGCGCAGGGCCCTGGTGCACAATGAGATGGTGGTGCACTACCAGCCTCGTGCGGCCTTGAGCGAAGGCAGCCTGTCTGCCGCCGAAGCCCTGGTGCGCTGGCAGCACCCGACCCGAGGACTGGTGCTCCCGGCAGAGTTCTTGCCGCTGGCCGAAAGCAGTGGCCTGATCGTCCCGCTAGGCGCCTGGGTGATCCGCGAAGTATGCCGCCAGCAGCGCGGGTGGTGCGCAGCCGGGCTGCCGATGGTGCCGGTCACCATCAACCTGTCGCCGCGCCAGTTCCGCGAGGAGGGGCTGGTTGAGCACATCGATGTGGCATTGAAAGAATTCGCCGTGCCATCGGCCATGCTGAGCTTTGAAATCACCGAATCGATGGTTACGGAAAATCTCGACGCCGCAGTGGCCCGGATGACCGAATTGAAGGCAATCGGCGTCCAGCTGTCGATGGGCGACTTCGGCACCGGGCACCTTGCCCTGGCCCGCCTGCGCAGGCTGCCGTTCGACCAGTTGAAGATCGCCCCATCCATCGTGCGCCAGATCGGCAATGAGCAGGCCGACGAAGCCATCTGCCGTTCGATCATCGACGTGGGCCACAACCTGAACATGCAAATCGTGGGCGCAGGCGTGGAAACGCTCCTGCAGCGCGATTGGCTGCGTGACCACTACTGTGACGAAATGCAGGGCTGCTTCTTCGCCCGGCCGATGGCGCCGGAAGACTTTGCCCAACTGCTGGCAGCCGATCGCCCGAGATCGAATACAATGCTGCCCCTATGGAGAGCAATCAATTACAAGGGGTAGCAGTGATCGGCGGCGGGCCCGCCGGCCTGATGGCGGCCGAAGTCCTGGCAGCAGCCGGGGTGCGTGTCGATGTTTATGATGCAATGCCATCGGTCGGCCGCAAGTTCCTGCTGGCTGGTCGCGGCGGCATGAACATTACCCATTCCGAGCCCTACGAAGCCTTCGTGACCCGCTACGGCAACCGCGCCGGGGCATTGCGCCCCATGCTGGACGCCTTCAAACCCGACGACTTGCGCGCCTGGGTGCACGGCCTTGGCATCGATACCTTTGTCGGCACGTCGGGCCGGGTCTTTCCCACCGAGATGAAGGCAGCACCCATGTTGCGCGTCTGGCTGCATCGCTTGCGCGAAAGCGGGGTGCATTTCCACCAGCGGCATCGCTGGCTGGGCTGGTCGGCAGACGGTGCGCTGCGTTTCGGCACACCGGCGGGTGAAACTACTGCTCGCCACCGCGCGGTGTTGCTCGCCCTGGGTGGCGCCAGCTGGGCGCGGCTGGGCTCGGATGGCGCCTGGCAGCCGTTGCTGGCCGAGCGTGGTGTGGAGATCGCGCCGCTGGTCCCGGCCAACTGCGGTTTTGATGCAGACTGGAGTCCCCATTTCTCCGAAAAGTACGCTGGCCAGCCCCTGACCACGGTAGCCATCGGCGGCCGCAAAGGCCAGATGGTGGTGACGGCGACCGGCGTTGAAGGCAGCCTGATCTACGCCTTGTCGGCCGGCATTCGTGACCGCATCGCGGCGCATGGCAGCGCCACCATCGAGCTGGACCTGTTGCCGGACTGGCCTCTGGAGCGGCTGCGTCAGGAGTTGTCGCACCCGCGCGGCTCACGTTCGATGTCGAGCTTCCTGCAAAGCCGCGTCCATATCAAGGGCGTCAAGACTGGCCTTCTGCATGAAGTGCTCGACAAGGAAGCCTTCCACGATCCGCACCGCGTTGCGGCAACGCTGAAAGCGTTGCCCATCGTGCTGCGCGCGCCGCGCCCGATTGATGAAGCGATCAGCAGCGCTGGCGGGGTCCGTTTCGAGGCACTGGATGGCACCATGCTGAAGGCGGTGCCCGGCGTATTCGTCGCAGGGGAAATGCTGGATTGGGAAGCTCCGACCGGCGGCTACCTGCTTACCGCCTGTTTCGCCAGCGGCCTGGCCGCCGGCAAGGACATGCTGCGCTACTTAATGAACCCAGCTGACGCCGCCTGAGCCGCTGCGGCTGACGTTGCGCTCGGAAGGGTTGCCGAACACACGGATGTTGCCGGTTCCCTTCACGGTGAGATTGGCCGATTGGCGCGCAAAGACATTGGTGGTGCCGGAGCCGAGCAAGGTCACCGCCACTTTGTCGGTCGCCAGGTGCTGCGCGTCGAGGTCACCGGAGCCGGTGACCTCGGCGGTAAGCTCCTTGCAGCTGCCGCTGGAGGTAATGGCGCCGGAGCCCACCATTTCCAGCGTTACTTTCTCGCCGTGGCCGGTATTCAGGTTCAGGTCACCGCTGCCATGCACGCCGGCTTCCACATTCTTGTAGCGTCCATTGAAAGTCAGGTTGCCGGAGCCTTGCAGTTGCACGCTCAGGTGTTCGCCGGTGAAGCCATTCACGTTGCTGTCGCCGCTGCCATTGACTACCAGTTCATGCAAGGACGGCAGCACCAGCTCGACTTCAATCGGACGGCGCGGATGCAGCAGCAGGCCTTTGGAGCCGATGCGCAGGGTCGAGCCATCCTGTTCGGTACCGATATTGCCCAGCAGGCGCTGTTCGCCGCGCACCTTGAGGGATGGCACGTCGCCTTGCTTCAGGCGCAGGTCGATCGGGCCGACCAGTTCGACGTTGGAAATTGTTGCGCTCACTTCGCGCACTTCGGTGCGAGCGGCACGGCCGGCCACGCTGGTGGGGTTGGCAGCGCCCTGGGCGCGCAGCATGCTGTAGGTAATGGCGGTCAGGAGTACCGCCAGCAAAGCCATGCCGAAGCCAATCTTGAGCAGGGAACGGATGTTCATTGCTTGTCCTTTCAGCGGCCGCGCAGCAGCGAAACGTTCATCTGGATGTAGCGCTTCAAGCCGATCAGCGAGTAGCGGGTGACCACGATGCTCACCAGGCTCAGCACGATACCCAGCAGTATCAGGCCGATGCCGACGGCGGTTTGCGTGGCGCGCGATTCGTTATCGAGGTCGGAGGTGATGCGTACACCTCCTTCAGCCATGGCCTCCGCGCCTTCCAGCCATTTTTCGGACTTGCTGTCCGCCTCGTCCCATTCCTTGCGCAGGCCGGCCGAAGGTTCCTGGAAAACTTCGACGCCCTGGTCGCTGATCGAGATTTTGGTCTGCATGCGGGCGTCGGCCTGGTCACCATCGTGGTCGAAGACGACGAGGTGGCGCAGCGGGCCAGTCAGCACCAGTTCATTGGCGCCGGCCAGGCCGCTTGCGGTAATGGCAATGCCGCTGATGTAAAAGGCGAAGGCGCTGGCGTAAATCGAAATCAGGAGAGCCGAGAAAACGGCGGCGGGAACCACCATGAACAGGTTGAAGATGCCAAGGCCGATGAGCGAGAACATCATGCGGGCCAGGTTGGCCGGGTTGCGGCTTTGCTCGAATGCGCTGCGGTGGGTGTTGGCGCGCAAGGTCATGGCGATCTTGCGCGGCGCATCCAGCTCGGCGGCGATCTCCTCTTCAGTCTTGCCGGCAGCCAGGCTGTCGACAAACTGCTGCTCGTAATAAGCCATCGTCTTTGCCGCGACATCTGGCGGCAAGCCGGCGAGGGCCTTCTGCAGTGCGTCGAGGTATTCATTCTTGCTCATTGGAAACTCAAGCCTCCTGTTGTTCCATGGTTGCACTGTATCGCTTGCAACGGAGAGGCCCGAGCTGTTTACGACAGGATGCAGAAATGGGGGAGCAGGCGACTGAATCGCGGGACAGGCGGAGCATCGGATTTACGCCTTCGCGAGCAGGCGGGCAGCTAGTACGCCACTGCGGACGGCCATTTCCAGCGTTGCCGGGTATTCCCCGGCCGTATAGTCGCCCGCCAGAACCAGGCCTGGCGCCGGGGTCTCATTGGCCGGGCGCTTCAGGCCGGGCGTGCAGGCGTAAGTCGCGCGCTTTTCGGTGATGATTTTCGACCATGCCGGTTTGGCAAGTTCCGGCCGCGACAGGTCAGTGGCCAACTGTGCGGCGATGGCTGCGGCCAGCGCGTCTTGCGGCAAGCTTGCCGCTGCGCTGGAAGCGCTGATCACGACGGCGAACAGGCCATCCTGCCTTGCATCGAGCTGGCCGCGGTCGAAGACGAACTGGCCCCAGCGCTGGCTTGCCGGTTCGTCAAGCAGGGCGTAGAACGGGTTTTCGAGGCGGGTGCCGGGGGCGTATTGCAGGTAGCAGGTCGTGATCGGCTCTGGCACGAACGCCGCCAACTGGCCCGCCAGTTCGGCAAAGTGGCCGGCGCCGGCTTCCTGCAATGCGCCAAGCAGGCCGGCTGCTGCGGCAGGCGAGGCGGCTAGTACGACGCCATCGAAATTGCCCGTCCAGTTCCCGCCAAGGGGCGCGCCGCTTGTTTCGACGGTCCAGCCACCGGCAGCGGGGCGGAAAGCAGCAACTTTGGCGCCCAGGTGGACGGTATTGCCCTTGGCTTGCAACCAGGCGGCAGCGGCATCAGGGAAGAGGGCGGAAAGGTCGGCACGCGGCACCAGCATGTCCGACGCGGCGCGGCGGGCGCCAAGGCTGTCGCGCAGCACGGCCATGAAAACATTGGCGGACGCCCGCTCGAGCGGCGTATTCAGCGCAGCAAGGCACAAGGGCCGCCACATCAGCGCCACCAGTTTCGGTGTCTGGTCGAAGCGCTCCAGCAGCTCCGCCACGCTGCAGTCATGATTCAAGCGCCAATCCATCCAGCGTGCGGTAGTGGTGAAGCGCGCCAGGGCCATCTTGTCGGCGCGCGCCAGGCCCCGCGCGCGCAGCAAGGCGATTCCGACATGCAGCGGCGCCGGCAGGCGCGGCGCGACAAAATCCATGCCGGCGCCACCGGGCGGATAGCGCATCTGCAAAGGAAGTGTCAGGACGGCCGAACGCAAATCGACGCCAACCGCGCGCATCATGCGCAGCGATTCCGAATAGGCGCCCAGCATGATGTGCTGGCCGTTATCCAGATCACGCCCATCGAAAGCCACGCGCCGCGCGCGGCCGCCCAGGGTGCGGGCCGCCTCGAAAACGGTCACCTGCTGGCCTGCGCGCACCAGTTCAACGGCGGCAGCGAAGCCCGCCCAGCCGCCGCCGACTACGGCAAAGTGCTTAGCCACGAACCCAGGTCTTCCACGCGAGCCACAGTTTGCGGATAGGCGTCAGCGAAATGCGCTGTTTGAGGACGTGGTAGCCATCCTCCTCGATTTCATTCAGCAGGGTGCGGTAAATGGCCGCCATGATCAGGCCCGGACGCTGGGCGCGGCGGTCTTCCTT
>JBCNOX010000009.1:0-27121 GCA_039593645.1 Pseudoduganella sp. | reverse complement strand
AGACTACGACTTTGTCATGGACTGCAACCTGCGTGGAGCGTTTTTCGTGGCGCAGGAAACGGCCAAACGCATGATTGCGCGCGCCAAGGGCGACCCGCGCAAGCAGCACCGCATTATCAATATCGCTTCGGTGGCGGGCCTGCGCGTGCTGCCGCAGATCGGCGTGTACTGCATGAGCAAGGCGGGCGTGGTGCAGATGACCAAGGCCATGGCGGTGGAGTGGGGCAAGTATGGCATTAACACCAATGCGATCTGCCCGGGCTATATCGAGACCGAGATCAATGAGGATTACTTTGCCAGCGACCAGGGCAAGCGCCTGATCGATATGCTGCCGCGCAAGCGGGCTGGCAAGCCGGAGGATCTGGACGGGCTGCTGCTGCTGCTGGCGGGGGATGAGGCGCACTTTATCAATGGCGCGATCATCTCTGCCGACGACGGGATGATGGCGGGCTAGAACCGGTAAACCGGGGTCTGACCCGCAGGGTCAGACCCCCAACGGTCTCGAAGCCATGGGTTGGGTTCTGGGCTGTTGACCTATCGAGAAGATCAAAGGCGCACAACCAGAACCCGCGGCCGCAGATCTGACAGGGTCTGACCCTGTGGGTCAGACCCAGGTTTACCGGTTTTCAGCGCGCCCCAGCCAGCTTATGAACAAGCTCCGCCGCCGTCGCCGCCCCAAACTTGCGCATCAAACTGGCCCGATGCATCTCCACCGTCCTCGGCGACAGCCCCGCATCGCGCGCAATCATCTTGCTGGTCTTGCCCTCCACCAGCAGCGCCGCGATTTCCCGCTCGCGCGGGGTGAGGGCGGCGGAAACCGGCCGCTGTTCCGACACATCTTCAAAGGTCCAGATGCCGGCGCCCAGCGGCAGTGCCGCATCGAGCGCGCGCCCGGTCACGTGGCACCAGAACAATTCACCATTGGCGCGGCGCATGATGCGTTCATCCGAATAGCGTCCTTTGGCATTCATGATCGGGATGATGCGGTCCCCGGTACGCTGGTACTCATCCTGGGTCGGATACAGCACCTGGAACGACTGCCCGTCCAAGGCCCCCGCGCCGTAGCCGAACATGGCTGCCAGCGCATCGTTGCTGGCCTGGATCACGCGGTTGTCCGACACGCACATGCCTACCGGGGCGAACTTGAAGATGGACTCGTAATTGATCGGCATTGCGGTATTTCTACGGTATTGAAGTTTGGCCGCGCGTATTCTATCCTCAATCGCCTTCTGGCCATTTGAACAAGGAGACATAATGAACAAGATTTACCCGGATGCCAAGGCCGCCCTGGCCGGCATCGTGGCCGACGGCCAAACCATCGCGGTCGGCGGTTTCGGCCTGTGCGGCATCCCGGAAGCGCTGATCGCGGCCCTGCGCGATAGCGGCGCCACCGGCCTGACCGCGATTTCCAACAATGCCGGCGTGGACGGCTTTGGCCTCGGCCAGCTGCTGGAAACCCGCCAGATCAAGAAGATGATCTCCTCCTACGTGGGCGAGAACAAGGAATTCGCGCGCCAGTTCCTGGCCGGCGAGCTGGAACTGGAATTCACCCCGCAAGGCACGCTGGCTGAGAAGCTGCGTGCAGGCGGCGCAGGCATTCCGGCTTTCTTCACCAAGACCGGCGTCGGCACCATCGTCGCCGACGGCAAGGAAATCCGTGAATTCGACGGCGAACAGTACGTGATGGAGCGTTCGCTGGTAGCCGATGTCTCGCTGGTCAAAGCCTGGAAGGCCGACAAGACCGGCAACCTGGTATTCCGCAAGACTTCCCGCAACTTCAATCCGAACGTGGCTGCCGCCGGCAAGGTCTGCGTGGTCGAAGTGGAAGAAATCGTCGAAGTCGGCGCCATCGATCCGGACGCCGTGCACCTGCCGGGCATCTACGTGCACCGCATCGTGCTCAACGCGAATCCGGAAAAACGCATCGAACAGCGCACCGTGCGTGCCAACTAAGGAGAAGACAACATGGCATGGACTCGTGATGAAATGGCCGCGCGCGCGGCGAAAGAGCTGCAGGACGGCTTCTATGTGAACCTGGGCATCGGCCTGCCGACCCTGGTGGCCAACTATGTGCCGCAGAATATCGAAGTATTCCTGCAGTCGGAAAACGGCCTGCTGGGCATCGGCCCGTTTCCGACCGAAGCGGAAGTGGATGCCGACCTGATCAACGCCGGCAAGCAGACCGTGACCGCACTGCCGGGCGCAGCCTACTTCAGCTCGGCCGACTCGTTCGCCATGATCCGCGGCGGCAAGATCAACCTGGCAATCCTGGGGGCGATGCAGGTGTCGGAAAAGGGCGACCTGGCCAACTGGATGATTCCAGGCAAGATGGTGAAGGGCATGGGCGGCGCGATGGACCTGGTGGCCGGCGTCAAGAAAGTCGTAGTGCTGATGGAGCACGTCGCCACGGCCAAGGATGGCTCGACCTCGCACAAGCTGCTGAAGAAATGCGACCTGCCGCTGACCGGCGTTGGCGTGGTCGACATGATCATCACCGACCTGGGCGTGATGGAAGTGACCCCGACCGGCATCAAGGTGACCGAGCTGGCCCCTGGCGTAACGCGCGAAGAAATTGCCGCTGCCTCCGGCGTGGAACTGTCGTTTGCCTGACCACTAGGCCAACAAAAAAAGGGACGACACGTGTCGTCCCTTTTTTCATATCTCGAAGCTACTGTCAAAACAAGGGACGCCGAAGCGTCCCTCGTCCCTACTGCCCTTTGACGTAAGTGTATTTACGTTTGCGGACCGATTTGATGTTCGGATCGATCCGTTTTGACTGGATCGGCGCCGCCGTGCCACCGGAGCCGATCACCACGGATACGCGGGGCGTCTCGGTGCCGACGCCTGACCCTGGCTGGCCTGATTCGCCAACCCTGCCGACCTTCACGCCCCGCGCCAGCACCGGCGAAGGCGGCAGGCCGCCACCGGCAAACACGGAGGAGCGGTTGCCGCCACAGATGCCGTCGACACCGATGGCGCCCGAAGCGTTGAACAGATTGACCACGTAACCGCGTGCTTCGCCCAAGGCGGTGGAGCAGCTGGCCGCGTTGCCGACGATCGGACGGTTGGTACTGAACATGACGGTGCCGCCGGCGATCAGGGACGAGGTCACGACCTGTTCACCCTTCTGCAGTTCCATGAACCAGCCGCGGGTGCTGCCGTTCGGCAGGACGTTCGGTGAACTGCAGCTGGTCGAGGCAGTACTGTTGGTCAGGCTGGCGTCCAGGTTCAGGCCAGCTTCGTCAGTCGCAGGGCGCAGGGACAGGTCATCGAGTGCCACGTAGAAACGGTTGGCGGTCGACTCGTATGGATACTGCCAGGACAATGGGTGCTCGCGGTCGCCGCTGCCAAGGGCAAGGTAGACAAATCCCTTGTTGTAGAGCAGAGCCGGTCCGAACATGAATTTACGCGGGCTGGTGGCCTGGTTGGTGTAGGCCACGCGGTACATGCGCCAGTTGCCGGAGCTGAGCGTGGCCTTGCTGGTCGGGCTGTCGATGAAGTCGATGCGGTAGATATTGCCGCCCAGGTCGACCGCGTAGGCATAGTCAACCATGCCATCGTTGTCGATATCGACCATCGAGACGTCACCGACGACGCTGCGCTTGGTCTTGAAGCTGGCCAGCTGGGTGCCGGTTTCCGCATCCATGATGTAGACGTAGCCGCCTTTGCCCGCAACACAGGTGGGGGCGCCGGTGTTGGCGTCTTCGCAGTTGTCGTAGCCGCCGCCCATGACGATCACAGGCTTGCTGGGCGAGTAGCCCTTGACGAAGGCTAGCGCCGGGATCGACCAGGTCTGACCGATGCCATCGAAGCCCGGCGTGCAGCCGCTGTCATTGCTCAGGTTCGGGCAACCAACCGACCACATCAGGCGTGGGCTGTCGATGTCGCTCACGTCCAGGCCGTACACCATGCGGCCGCCGCGGCGCATGGTCGGGTAGATCCAGATCTTTTTGGGATCGTTTGCATCGACCGGCTGGTTCTGGAACACGCCGGTGGAGCCGTCGAAGAAGTAGTCCTTCGGGCTGCCGGTTGCCGCCACGTCGCCGGGACCGGACACGTTCGGGTAGTTCACCAGCGGCGTCTGGTCCTTCAGGCGTGACAGGCGGCTGAAAAATTCAGGCGCGACAAAAGCCCATTTTTCCTTGCCGGTACTGGCATCGACTGCGCGGAAGAAGCCATCGTTGGCACCGTAGAACACGAAGACGTTGTTCTCGTCATAGGCCAGCGGCAGCGGGCGCGAGTGGATCACGTCGCCGTGGATCGACGGCCGGGTGGTGGTGGTCGGCATGTTATCACCGCGCTCTTGTGTGACGTCAGCGCCACGGATGAAGTTGACGACGTCGGCCGGCAAGCCGCTATTCGTGGTATTGAATGTCACCAGCGACGTGCCGCCCGGGACGCGGGTATACAGGGTGCGATTGACTGCATAGGTCGGGTCGCCGTTGAAGCCGGGGTCATTACCATTGCGTAGCATTTGCCCCTGCGCACCTTTTTCAACCGATGGCCCGTCCGGCGCATCGGAGTAGGGCGAAACACCCTTCGGCAAGGCCCTGCAGCCGCTTGCCGGGTCCGGGTTGAGGCCGAGGTTCTCCCAATACGGTCCCTTCTGGACGGTCCAGAAGCTTTGCGCACAATCGGTAATGAAGCCGGTATTGTCGTTGACCGCCAGGTTGGCATTGACGTCGCCCAGCTTGACCTCGGAACCGTCCAGCACTAGCTGGTAGCGCTTCAGGTTGCCAAACCAGCGCGGCTTCGCGTCCGGGTCGGGGCGGAACATGCCAATGAACACCTGGTTCTGGTTTTGCGAACGGTTGGTGGCGTTCACTGGCAGCGAAGTCGATGCAAAGGTCGAGTTAACCGCCAGCACCTCGCCAATGATCTGGTTCAGCGCGTCAAGGATCGCTTGCTGGCTCTTGGCTGCAAAATACTTGCCGCCGCCTGCCCTGGCCATGCTCAGCATCAGCTTGGTGTGCTCGATATTCTGCTGCGCGTTGTACACGTCGATGGTGTAGAACGTCACCTTGGACTTCAACGTGCTGGCTGGGATCGGCACGCCCTTGTCGTGCATGAAGCGCGCCCACTCGTCGGCATTCCACGGATTGGCATCGGTGGTTTCGCCGCCGGTCGGCACGTTAGTCACGGTGCTGTTGACGCCGTTGATCGCATATGAAGCGGTGCCCGCCGGGCAGATCTTGCTGCCGTCGTTCAGCGCCGAGCCGATCTTGCAGCCGTCAGTGTAGTTGCCGCAAGTGGTGGGCCACGGAACCATGTTCAGTTCGGCGGCGGCGGCGCTCTGGCTCGAGTAGCAGACCGAGGTCTGGCCGATATTGGTGACGCTCTGGACGGTCTGGGTCGAGAAGTTCGGCAGGCCGAGCTGTTTGGTGCTGCCGCCTAGGCTTTGCAGGCGTGTCGTGTTGGCAGAGTCGTCTTTGGTCGGGCCGCTCTGGTCCGGGTTGGTGACGAAGATCACGATCGTCTTGGCGCAGCTGGCGTCGTCGGTCAGCGGCGACTTGAATGGCACCCAGCGGCTCACGTAGCCGGCCGGGTCGGCAATCGAGGACGGCGTGACGCCTTGTGCAGCCGAGTAGCCCGGGCGGCCGCCCAGGTAGTTGTACACGTCGTACATCAGGTTGCCGTACATGGTACCCGAGTTGCGCTTTTCGATCGGGCTCGTGATGCCCTTGTCAATGGTGTCGAGACGGCTGTTGAACTGGTTCTTGGCCGCCGGCGTCATCGGCTGTACCTGGAAGCGCACGAAACCGCCATTGTCATTGGCGGTGCCGTCCGTGACGAACTCGAACAGGCCGACATTGACCTTGTCGTTCAGCGTGGCGATCGCGTCCTTGATGGCGCGTACTTCGGATTGGCCCTGGCTCAGACCGCCTGGCCATTTCTGCGACTGGCGCGACCAGTTGGACGTGTTGTCCAGCACGATCAGGATGCGGGGATTGATCGAGGTGCCGGCGGAGGCGCCAGTGAAAATATCGATGTCGTCAGCGCCAGCGGGGAACGACAGGAGGGTGGCGCATGCACCGAGGCTGGCTGCCGCGGTGATCAATAGCTTTTTTTGCATGGCTGGCTCTCAGTAATAAGCGGGCTAATTATTTGCAGGAGGTTTCGACGTTGTCGGTGGAGACACGCATGGCCACGCCTTGCACGACCTGGACCTCCGATTGCACCTGCTGGTCCTGGCTGGTGGCAGCCATTTCCCAGGTGGAGTCGGCGCACATCGAATCGCCCTTTTTCGCGCCGACGATCAGGCCGTCGCTGCTGGAGCCGACGCTGCAACCGCGGTCTTCTTCCTCGCCGAGATCGAGTTCATTGGTCTTAATGGTGCGCACCTTGACGCACTTCGCCGGGCTCAGCACGGTCACGATATCGATCACCTTGTCGCCATTGAGGTCGAAGCAGCGCTGGTTACTGTTCAGGCAGGGCTGGTCCAGTGCATCGTTGGGCGTGTCGAAGAAGCGGGTGCTGGACATGGCTTCGTCGAGCACGTTACGGCTGGCGGCAATGCCTTCATCGCGGTTTTGCATGTTGTTGACCACCTGGATGCTGGACTTGCCCAGGTTGAAGGTCGTCATGGCCAGCAAGGTGATCAGCACGAGCATAACCAGCGCCACGACCATGGTCATGCCGCTTTGCTGACGGAATGCGGGGTGTTTCATCAGGATTTCCTTCCGGCCACGTTAGGCAGGCCAATCAAAGAGGAGAAAACGTGGCGTTTGAATTTATCGTTGGCGGCGCCAATGACGTACTGCTGGCCATTCTCGTCCGAGCCGAGCACATAGGACTTGGTGTCGTTGTGCTGCATCGACGGGCTCAGGGTACGTGCCAGCAGGTGCAGCTTGACTGACACCACATTGCCCCACTCTACATCGCCAACCTTGTTGGTGAAGCGTTCGGCCACGCCATCACCGCTGTCGTCGATTCCGTATTCGAGTTGCATGTTCTCGATTCCTTCAGCCAGCGGCACGATCTGGACCGACATGATGCCGTCCTTGCTCACGACTTCGGCGCGTTTGAGGGTTGGGATGCCATCGCCAGCCAGGCTGTTGTTGGCGACAAAGTAGATGTGGGTCAGCAGGCGCCGAACATCGGCCGGGGTGCCGCTGCCTTTGACGCCGGGCTTGCAATCATATTTATGCAGGGTAAAGCCAGCGTTGACCGCGGCGATCTGGAAGTGTTTTTTCAGCTCGTTGGAGCCTAGTTCGTCGTCGTTCGCGCATTGCGAAGCCTGGAAGAAAGGTCCGCCGGCAGTCTCGTCTTCGCAATCGGCGGCGCCGACCACGCAAGTGTGGGTATGGCGCACCACAACCACGTCGGTATTGGCCTTGACGTCGGACAGGCAGTCAAGCACGTTGCTGTTGTCATAGCCTTGCACCGCAAAGGCGATCGCATCGCGCATGGTCGTCAGGTCAACCGTGCAGGGGTCCGGCAGGACCGCAGGCGATGGCAGTTCGGCCGGGTCATACTCGGCATAATAGCCGGCGTTGCGCACGTCACCGGTCATCAGTTGCATGGCATAGCGCCCGTTCTCCACCTGGCGGTTGGCGCGCTCGATCTCCATTTGGGCGGCGCTATTGCTGCTGAACAGGGTTGACAAGCCGGCAAGCAACAACAGGCCGACAGCAACCGCCACCATCATCTCGACGATGGTAAAACCTTGTTCGCGGCGGCGATAAATCTGCATGAATGGGCTCCTCATTTACACGCAAGTTGAGGAATCAGGACCTGTGCGGCAATCAGGCGGCGATAGTTCTCATCGCCAAACTGGCTCGCACCGCAGTCCATTGCTGGAGCCTGGGTGGCGTGCAGGCCTTGCCAGGCGACTGCCACCTGGACAATGCCTGGCTTGCAAACGCCTGGGGTCGGGTCGGCGGCTTGCAGCACGGTAATGCAGCCGCGTGCGCCGATCATGGCGCCGACCTTGCTGTTGCTGTCGGTTTCCGCCGCACCCTTCAGCAGATTGCTCCACTCGCAGACGTCGCGCGTGGCGCCGGCGCCGAGCCCGCTGCAATCGGCCGGTTGCGAGTCGCCGGTGCCGATGTTGGTGGATTCATAGAAGGGGCTATTGTCGGGGTTGCCTTGCAGGCGAGCCGTCATGTCGTCCAGCAGGATGACCGCCTGGGCGCGCTGGTAGGATTCGATCGAGCCGACAGTGGCTTTGGACTGGAACACGGCAATGCCCAGCAGGCCGAACGCCAGGATCACGATCGTGACCAGCACTTCAATCATTGTGATGCCGCCTTGGCGGCGCATGGTTGGTCTTAGCATGGTTTGGGTTGCACGTTCGGACGGCCGCCGAGGTCAATGGTGATGCAGCTAGCCTTGCCGTTGGCAGCTCTGATGGAGAATTGCGGGCCGGCATCGCCTTTCACGCGGCCAGCGGCAGTGAACGTGACGCCGCCGCCCGGGCCTGCGACCTCGATCTTCGGACGGGTGGTAAAGGTGGCCAGCGCCGGTTCGCCGGCGTTCGGGCTTGGAATGGTCCAGCCCGTGTTCCAGTTGGTGGCAGGGGCGAGCGTCACATCCTTGTTACGCTTGATGGCCTCGCTGCGCGCGCGCAGGATACTGGTGAACAAGTCGGTAGAGGTGCTCTTCAGGCGCTGGTTGGTCAGGAATTCCTGCATTGCAGGCATGCCGATCGCCGCCAGTACGGAGGCGATGACAAAGGCCAGCAAAATTTCGGTAAGGCCGTATCCGGTTTGACGTTTCATGGCATCACCATTTTTCAGCAGGCAGTTTGGTGCCAGCCTGGTCGATGCTGAGTTCGCCGTCGCCAGCCTGGGGCGAGCTTGCGAGCGGGGTTGCGGTGATTCTGAAGCCCGGCGGCGGGCCTTCGTTCACCTGAATGGCAATCGTGTACCACTTCGAGACGGAGGCAGGCGTTTGCATGTTCAGTCCGCTCACCGAGTCCTTGTAGACGCGCGCATCGGCCATGAATTGCTGCTCGCGCTGGGCCAGGTCGATCAGGAACTGCTGGGCCGCGGCACGGTTGCCCTTGACCACATGGCGCGTGTAACTGGGGATGGCGACGGCGGCGAGGATGCTAACGATCACGACAGTGATCATCAGCTCGATCAAGGTAAATCCACGGTGGCTGGGGTGTTTCATCCTGGCGTCCGATATGGGTGCATTATTAGTGAGTTTATTCTAGGTGGCATGTTTCCGTGTGTCAACATTCAAGCCGCTACTTTTCGTTACATTCTAACCACAAAAAAAGGCAGGCCCCATGCACAATTGCATGGCGCCTGCCTTGGTGGTATAGACGTGTCGACTTACTCGGCGGTGGCAGCCAGCGCTTCGGTCGGAGCCGCCTGGGCAGGCGCGCTCAGCGGACTAGGGTTGGCCAGTTCGCGCTTCAGGGTATCCATGTCCAGTTCGCCTTCCCACTTGGCTACCACCAGGGTTGCCACGCCGTTGCCGACGAAGTTGGTCAGGGCGCGGCACTCGCTCATGAAGCGGTCGATGCCGAGGATCAGGGCCATGCCCGCCACCGGGATGCTGGGCACCACGGCCAGGGTCGCGGCCAGGGTGATGAAGCCGGCGCCGGTGATGCCGGAAGCGCCTTTCGAGGTCAGCATGGCAACGCCAAGAATGGTCAGTTGCTGCCACAGCGTCAGGTCGGTGTTGGTCGCCTGGGCCACGAACAGGGCCGCCATGGTCATGTAGATATTGGTGCCGTCCAGGTTGAAGGAGTAGCCGGTCGGTACCACCAGGCCAACCACGGGCTTGGACGCGCCCAGCTTTTCCAGCTTGCGCATCAGCGAAGGCAGGGCGCTTTCCGAGGAGGAGGTGCCCAGCACGATCAGCAGTTCTTCCTTGATGTAGGAGATGAAGCGGGTGATCGAGAAGCCGGTGTACTTGGCGATCAGGCCCAGCACGACGAACACGAACATGAAGCAGGTCAGGTAGAACGAGCCCATCAGCTTGGCCAGGGGCAGCAGCGATGCGATGCCGTATTTACCAATGGTAAAGGCCATGGCGCCGAAGGCACCGATCGGGGCCGCCTTCATGATGATGTTGACCATGCCGAAGAAGGCGTGCGAGACCTCGTCGATCAGCTTGGTGACCGGGCGGCCGCGCTCGCCGAGCAGGGACAGCGCGAAGCCGAACAGGATGGCAACCAGCAGCACCTGCAGGATGTCGCCCTTGGCGAAGGCATCAAACACCGTGTTAGGGATGATGTTCAGCAGGAAGTCGGTGGTGGTCAGGGCCTTGGTCTTTTCCGTGTACTGGGCGATGGACTTGGTGTCCAGCGTGTGCGGATCGGCGTTGAAGCCGGCGCCTGGCTGCATGAAGTTGGCCACCGCCAGGCCGATGATCAGGGCGAAGGTGGAGACGATCTCGAAGTAGATCAGGGCCTTGCCGCCGACGCGGCCGATCTTTTTCACGTCCTGCATGCCGGCGATGCCGCTCACCACGGTACAGAAGATGACCGGGGCAATGATCATTTTGATCAGTTTGATGAAACCGTCGCCAAGCGGTTTCATGGCCACGGCGTCGGTCGGCAGGTAGATGCCGAGCATGATGCCGCAGAAGATTGCAAACAGTACCTGGACGTACAGTACTTTGTAGAAGGGTTTCTTTTCCATGATGAGGGGCCTCATTTGTCTCCGAATATCCCCATCATGGCAAACGGGTTGTCTTGCCGCTATTGTGTCTATCCCCATTGTGGAAATCCACAATCGCCAGCGTGCGCCAGTGCTGCACCCCATATAATCCTGGCATGACACTCCAACCCTACCTCGATACCTTCCCCCAGTTGGCTGACGGCGTGTTCGTGCACCCGTCCGCGCAAATCATTGGCGACGTCAGCGTCGCTCGCGATGCCTCGATCTGGTGCAATGCTGTACTGCGCGGCGACGTGAACCGCATTTCGGTCGGCGAAGGCAGCAATATTCAGGACTTCGCCATGTGCCACGTGTCGCACCGCTCGGCCTCGAAACCGGAGGGGGCGGCCCTGACCATCGGCAAGCACGTCACCATTGCCCATTCGGTGCTGCTGCACGGTTGCACCATCGGCGATGAATGCCTGGTCGGCATGGGCTCGATCATCATGGACGACGTGGTCATCGAACAGCACGTGATGGTGGGGGCGGGCAGCCTGGTCGCTCCCGGCAAGGTGCTGAAGAGCGGCGGCCTGTATGTCGGCCGGCCCGCGATGCGCGTCCGCGAGCTGACCGAGCAGGAAATTGCACACTTCCGCTACTCGGCCGAGCACTATATGCGCCTGAAGAACAACTACCTGGCGCAGCAGGCCTGATTACTGGGCGACCCAGCCGCCATCCATATTCCACGCCACCCCGCGCATCTGTTTGGCCGCGTCGGAGCACAGGAAAACAGCCATGGCGCCGAGTTCCTCCGGTGTGACGAATTCGCCGGACGGTTGTTTTTCAGCCAGCAGGGCGGCCTTGGCGGCGTCGTTGGACAAGCCGTCCTTTTCGGCGCGCGCGTCGACCTGCTTCTGTACCAGCGGGGTCAACACCCAGCCTGGACAGATCGCATTGCAGGTGATGCCGGTCCTGGCGGTTTCCAGCGCGGTGGCCTTGGTAAAGCCCACCAGGCCGTGCTTGGCCGCCACGTAGGCCGACTTGCCGGCCGACGCCACCAGGCCGTGCACGGAAGCGAGGTTGATGATGCGGCCCCAGTTGCGCGCCTTCATATGCGGCAGCGCCAGGCGGGTGGTGTGGAAGGCCGAGGTGAGGTTGATGGCGATGATGGCGTCCCAGCGCTCGACCGGGAAGTCTTCGACGTTGGCCACGTGCTGGATGCCGGCGTTATTCACCAGCACGTCGACGCCGCCGAATTTTTCGGCGGCATAAGCCATCATGGCCTCGATGTCGGCCGGCTTGCTCATGTCGGCGCCGTGGTAGCCTGCCTGCACGCCGAATTCGGCGGCCAGCGATTCCTGCAGCCTGGCGATCTCCGCAGCATCGCCAAAGCCGTTCAATACGATGTTGGCGCCTTCCGCTGCCAGGCTGCGCGCGATGCCCAGGCCGATACCGGATGTGGAGCCGGTTACGAGCGCGGTTTTGCCGCGCAAAGTCGTGCTGACCATTTGGTCCCCTATAATTAGTTAGCCAATGTAGAATGTAGCGCAAAAACCAATAGTACGGGGAGCGAGGAACCGAATGCCAGAAGCGAAAATCAAGTCCGTTCAGTGTTTCTCCATGTCTGGCCTGCACCAGATGGCATACAAGGAATGGGGCGAGCAAGACAACCCGAACGTGCTGGTTTGCGTGCACGGCGTAACCCGTGTTTCGGACGATTTTGACAATCTTGCACAGTCACTGTGCAAGGATTACCGTGTGGTGTGCCCCGACGTGGTGGGCCGCGGCCGTTCCGGCAGCCTGGTCAACCCCCAGCTCTACCGCCTGCCCCAATACGTGAGCGATATGGTGACGCTGCTGGCGCGCGTGCTGGCCAATGGCGAGCGCCAGACGGTCGACTGGTTCGGCACCTCGATGGGCGGCCTGATCGGCATGGGCCTGGCTTCGCTGCCGGACAGCCCGGTCAGCAAGCTGGTATTGAACGATATCGGCCCCACCCTGGATTCGGTGGCGATCCAGCGCATCGGCGACTACATCGCACAGGAAGTGCGCTTCCCGACCTTCAAGGCCGGCGCCGAGTTCGTGAAGATGGTGTCGACCACCTTCGGCGAGCACACCGACGCGGAATGGCACAAGCTGGCCGCCGACGTGCTGCGCCAGGACAAGGATGGCTCGTGGGTGCGCCACTACGACATGGGACTGGCGCTGCCGTTCCAGTCGGTGACGCCCGAATCGGCCAAGGCAGACGAAGCGATGCTGTGGGCCGCCTACGATGCAATCCGCTGCCCGACCTTGCTGGTGCGCGGCGAGCACTCGGACCTGCTGTCGCGCGAAACGGCGCAAGCGATGACGCAGCGCGGGCCGAAGGCCAAGCTGGTGGAGATCCCGAATGTTGGCCATGCACCGACTTTCCTGCACGACGACCAGATCGCGATCGCGAAAGATTTTTTGTTGAACCACTAAGAGAGAAGCATGGAAATCAAACGTTTTCACGTAGGTAAGCGCATGTCCGAAATCGCCGTTCACAACGGCACCGTCTACCTGGCCGGCCAGATCGCCGAAAAGGGCGGCGACATCAAGGCGCAGACCGCCGAAGTGCTGGGCCACATCGACCGCCTGCTGGGCGAGGCCGGCAGCGACAAGGCGCACATCCTGCGCGCCCAGATCTACATCACCGACCTGGCCAACTTCGCCGCCATGAACGAAGTGTGGGAAGCCTGGGTGGTGGAAGGCAATACCCCGCCGCGCGCCACCGTGCAGGCGCAATTGGCAAATCCCGACTGGCTGGTCGAAATCGTGGTGACCGCCGCCCAAAAGTAAGTTGTAAAGGTTTTCGTAATGGTTTCAATCGCGGCTCTCAATAGCGCAACGACGGACCAGCTGGTACAAGGCTTGTCCGCCGACGATGGAGCGCGCGTGCTGGCTGCGCTTGACCACGCCAGCCAGGCGTACAGCGGACGTATCACCGGCCATGGGCAAGATGCCCTGGAATTTGCCATCGGGGTCGCCAGCACACTGGCCATCCTGCGCACCGATGCGGAAACCCGCATCGCGGCACTGATGTTCGAGCTGACCATGCTCGACGCCGATACCGCCCCCTCTATCGAGCCGCGCTACGGCAAGGAAGTCAACGACCTGGTGGCTGGCGTGCGCCAGCTGATTCGCCTGCGCGAACTGACGCTGGCGTCGTCCGGCAGCGCTGCGCGCACCAAGACTGCGGCGCAGCAGGCTGTTGCCCAGATCGAGTCGCTGCGCAAGATGCTGCTGGCCATGGCCACCGATATGCGCGTGGTGCTGGTGCGCCTGGCATCCTGCTGCACGACCTTGCGCTACTTCGCCGACAACAAGCGCTTCGACGATGTGACCCGCGCTTACGGCCGCGAGACCCTGGACCTTTACGCGCCGCTGGCGAACCGCCTCGGCATCTGGCAGATCAAGTGGGAACTGGAAGACCTGTCGTTCCGCTTCATCGAGCCGGAAACCTACAAGCGCATTGCGAAGATGCTGGAAGAGAAGCGCATGGCGCGCGAAAGCTTCGTCACGTCTTCCATTGCGCGCCTGCAGGCCGAGCTGGCCGCCGCAGGCATCAAGGCCGAGGTTTTCGGCCGGCCCAAGCACATCTACTCCATCTGGAACAAGATGAAGGGCAAGGACCTGGACTTCTCGGAGCTGTACGATGTGCGCGCCTTCCGCGTGATCGTCGACGACGTGAAGACCTGCTACACGGTGCTCGGCGTGGTCCACAATATCTGGACCCCGATCCCGAAAGAATTCGACGATTACATATCCCGTCCCAAGCCGAACGGCTACCAGTCGCTGCACACCGTGGTGACGGCGGACGATGGCCGCCCGCTCGAAGTGCAGATCCGCACCCAGGAGATGCACAACTTCGCCGAATACGGCGTGGCGGCGCATTGGCGCTACAAGGAGGAGGGCGGTTCCAACTTCAAAGGCCAGCAGTACGACGAGAAGATCGCCTGGCTGCGCCAACTGCTGGCCTGGAAAACCGAAGTTGCCGACGCTGTGGTCAATAACGAAGACCAGCAGCGCGAGTGGGTGGAAAAACTCAAGTCCACCACCCTGGACGACCGCATCTTCGTGCTGACGCCGCAGGCGCGCGTGATCGAACTGCCGGTCGGCGCCACGCCGATCGACTTCGCCTATCACTTGCACAGTGATGTGGGCCACCGCTGCCGCGGCGCCCGCGTCGACGGCCAGATGGTGCCCTTGAATACTCCGTTGAAAAGCGGACAAACTTGCGAAGTCATTACCGCCAAAGGTGCGCCCGGCACAGCCGGTCCATCGCGCGATTGGCTGAGCCCGGGCTACACGGTATCCAACCGTACGCGCACCAAGGTACGTGCATGGTTCCATGCCATCGACATCCAGGAAACGGTCGCGAATGGCCGTTCCCTGGTGGAGAAATCACTGCAGCGCGAAGGGAAAACCGCGGTCAACCTGGAAACGCTGGCGCAAAAGCTGGGCTTTGGCAAAGTGGACGACCTGTTCCTGGCAGTTGGCAAGGATGAGTTTTCGCTGCGTCACGTCGAGGCCGCCTTGCGTGACCCGGCCGAGGCTGAAGAGGATTTCACCGACCAGGTCGCAGTGAATAAGAGCCGCAATTCCAGCGTGGATTCCGGTGCCAAATCCGGCGTACTGGTGGTTGGCACCGATGGCTTGATGACTCAATTGGCCAAATGCTGCAAGCCGGCGCCGCCTGATCCAATCGTTGGTTTTGTGACGCGTGGAAAAGGCGTTTCCATTCACCGTGCATCGTGCAAAAACTTTGCGGAAATGCGGGCTAAAGCGCCCGAACGCGTCATTGTGACGGAATGGGGCGCTGCGCGTTCCGATACGGTATTCCCGGTAGATTTATTTGTCCTGGCGACCGACCGCCAGGGTTTGCTGCGCGATATTTCGGAGATTTTCTCGCGCGAGAAAATCAACGTCACCGGCGTTAATACCCAATCCGCCAAAGGCCAAGCCCGCATGACATTTACTGTCGAAATCGGCGCCACCAGCCAATTGCAAAAAGCCCTCGCCGCCATCAGCGAAGTCACAGGCATCCTCGAAGCCCGCCGTGCCTGACCGTTTCGGCGCGCTCTCGCTCTGAGCGGCTGCCCGGGGCATGCCAGGCCTTGGCGTGTTGCTGCCAGGAGCTGGCGCGAAGGCTGTGAATTGTGCTGCGCAGGCCAATTGCAGCCGTGACAATTGAATAGAATTTTCCGGTTTTCGCTCACTAGTCTGAAAAGATGGTCCTGCAAAAGGAGGTGGTGCCATGAGCGAAGCGGACAATTTCGAACCCGAGTTATTGAAGCGGGAAACGAAACCGGATGACGACGAAATTCCGCACGGGCGGGACGGCGATTCAGTTCCGGACGGCACCGAACCTTGGGATCACCCGGCCATTCAGGCGGAACATAAACTGCTCGGCCAAATGGCCGGCAAATCCGAATTTGCCGGCCTGGCGCTTTCCGGTGGCGGCATCCGCAGTGCAACATTCGGCCTCGGAGTTCTACAGGCCTTAAAGGAAAAACACCTCCTTGAGCGATTCGACTATCTGTCGTCGGTGTCCGGTGGCGGCTATATTGCCGCCTGGCTATCGGCAAATTGTCGGCGGCAGGGCCGCCGCTGGCTGAGCGCTGGTGCCCGCTGGGACGATTCGATCCGGCACCTGCGGCGGTTTTCCAACTATTTGTCGCCACAGGTCGGTTTTTTCAGTGCCGACACCTGGTCAATGCTGATGATCTGGGTCCGCAACGCCTTGCTGATGCAATTGTCGATGCTGCTGGCCTTGGCTGCGCTGCTGCTCTTGCCCAGGATCCTGGAGTATGGCTTTCCCTACGTGCCCGTGTCGCCGTGGGCGCGCGGCCTGACGGTCGGGCTCTTCATTGCAGCGATCGTCAGCGTGTGCGCCAACCTGGTTTCCTTGCATTGTGGACTGCAAATCAAGGCAGGCGCGGCCGACCCGCCCACCTGGAGCTTTACGGCAGACGGCTGGCGTGCCTGGCTTCCTGTGTGCGCTGCCTTTGCGGCGATCGACTGGTTTCTGTGCCGGGTCAGTGACTTTGCGCCTTTTTCCAACGGCCCGGTAAGTCCCATGGCATTTCCCATAGCGCTTTTCATGGTGGCGGCCGCATTTTGCGCCGTGCCGCCCTTGCTGGCGTTGAAGCGCCAGCTGTCCGGCGCCTTGCCTGGCGAGGATTCCGTGGTCAATTACGGCCAGCGCAAGGTCCAGGTGACGGTGATTTTGCCAATTATTGTCACGGCGTATACGCTTTCTGCCGTCCTGTGGGGTTTGCAGGACCCGGCAACTTCACCCGATCCCATGTATGGCGACGGCAGCTACAGCGTGGTGCTGGCGGAAGGGTGGCTATATTGGCCGTTTCCGCTGGCGGTGGCATTTGCCGCCTTCGTACTGCTGGCATTCTGCTCGATGCGTGGGATCAAACTGAAGGGCGAGCGGGACTTCAAGCGGCTTTTCAAACGCAGCGTGATGGCCTTCCTGGCCTCGACCTTGTGCATCCTGGTCCTGCACGCACAATTTTCCGGCATTGTCCTGTTGATGCAGCACCTTCACCGGCATGCTGCATCGGGAACGTGGCAAGCGTTTGCCCTTGGTGCCCCGTTGCTACTGCTGGCCTTTTCGCTGTCGATCACCTTGCTGATTGGCCTGATAGGTCAATCCTCCATCGAAGGCATCCGTGAATGGTGGAGCAGGGCCGCAGCCTGGCTTTGCATCTATTCTTTCGGCTGGGGTATCGTTGTATCGGCAGCTGTCTACGGACCGCTGGCGATCGCCTGGATTGCGGCCAAGGACATTACCGACCAAGACAACTGGGCCAAGGTCACAGCCGCTGCCACCTGGCTGGTGGCGACTTTAGGCGGTTTGCTCGCAGCGAAATCGGGGCGGTCGAAGGGCGACGACAAGATCCGCTCGGCTGAAACGTCGACGACCGACAAGGCAATCAATATGCTCGCAGTGTTCGGGCCATATGTGTTTGTGGTCGGCCTGGTGCTCGGCGTTGCAACATTGCTTCACCTGGTCCTGTGGGGCATCAGTACCAACGAGCTGTCGAGCGCGTGGCTCACGGCCACGAAACTCGAACAACGCCACTGGAGCCTGATGGATCCACCGCTGGCCTTTACGCTGGCAACTTTCGCGTTCTGCCTGGTCGCCTGGCTCTTCCTGTCGTATCGCGTCGATATCAATGTTTTCAGCTTGAATGCGTTCTATCGGAATCGGCTGGTTCGCTGCTACCTGGGCGCGACCAGGCTAGGTCAGCGCGAACCGCAGAACTTCACCAATTTCGATGAGGCTGACGACATGCCAGTCAGTGATCTGGCGCGCAATGTCGATTGTGGGCCGCCAGGGCGGCCGGATGGACCGCTTCACATTATTAACTGCGCGCTCAACCTCGGTGGGTCGAGCGACCTGGACTTGCACACCAGGCACAGCGCTTCCTTCACGGTTACGCCTTATCTGATTGGCAGCAGCTATTTGAAAAACCATGCGCTGGAAGATCCTTTCCCGGGCTACCAGCCTCATGTGCGGTACGGGTCGCGCGGCAAGCACGTTTCGCTGGGGCAGGCGATCTCGGTCTCTGGTGCTGCGGCAAGCCCGAATATGGGCTATCACTCATCGCCGGCGACGGCCATGCTGCTGACGCTTTTCAATGTCCGTCTTGGATGGTGGTTCCGCAGTCCGGTGCGGCCAGATGCCACGGACAGCTCGCCGCGTTTCGGTCCGCTTTATCTGCTGTCGGAGTTGTTCGCGATCGCGCACGACAGGCTGAAGTACCTGATGGTATCGGACGGTGGCCACTTTGAAAACCTGGCCGTCTACGAACTGATCAAGCGACGTTGCAAGCTGATCGTCGTGAGTGATGCAGAGTGCGATCCTGATATGAAATTCGAGGGGCTGGGGACCTTGATCCGCATGTGCAAAATCGATTTCAACGTTGACATCGAAATCGATGTCAGCAAACTCGCACTGGCGCCGGGTGCGAGTTTCAGCGCCGCCCGGTTTGCCACGGGCATTATCCGCTACAACGACCGGCGGGGGACGGTCGGGCGCCTGCTGTATATCAAGGCTTCAATGGATGGCGTCAGTGAGGGAACTTCGGTCAGGCAGTATCGAGAATCCCATCCTGGTTTTCCGCATGAGAGCACGGGCGACCAGTTCTATGGTGAAGACCAGTTCGAGAGCTATCGCGCGCTTGGTTTTGACATTGCGTGCAGCCTGCTGGAGAAGGGTCTGTCCCGCTACGAATGGATGGAAATGGATAGCGCGATGCCCGGCATCCTGGTCCAGCAGGCCAAGGAAAAGGCCGCCAACAAGCTATACAGGCATTACCGCCCGGACCGCGAACCGCTGGCATTGCGGCCGCTGGCAAACAAGAACTGGCGCAACAAACAAAGGGCAGTTCGGCATTAGCTTGCCGGGCTGCTGCGCACTCAAGGCTCCGCCTGCAGCGTGATGTGGTCGATGCGATGCCGCTCGCGCAGCATGGCCTTCACGCGCTCCAGGATGGCTGGCCACTGCTGCAAGTCGTCGATGTGCAGGTGGCCGATCAGGGCTGGCTGGCCGGGAGACATCTCCCACACGTGCAAATCGTGGACTGACAGTACGCCCGGAACTTCGGCCAGGTCGGCACCGATCTGGGCGTAGTCGGCGCTGTCAGGCACGCCTTCCATTAAATGATGGAAGGACTCGCGCAGCACGCCGATGGTCGATTTGAGGATCAGCAGCGAAACAAGCAGTGACAAGATGGGGTCGATCTGCATCCAGCCAGTTGCCATGATCACGCCGCCGGCAATCAGGGCGGCAACGGAGCCGAGCAGGTCGCCCATCACATGCACCAGTGCGGCACGAGTATTCAGGCTGTCCTTGTCGCGCGACAGGCTCCATGCGACCAGCAGGTTGACGGCCAAGCCGATGCCCGCGACCACCAGCACCGTGCCGCCTTGCACCGGTACTGGCGACGCGAAGCGCTGCACCGCTTCAAACACGATCCAGCCGACCACCAGCAACATTGCCAATCCATTGACGAAAGCGGCTAAAGCTTCGGCGCGGCCAAATCCAAACGAGTAGCGCGCGGAAGGGCGCCGCTTGGCGATCAGTTGCGCCAGCAGCGCAAGGCCAAGCGCTGCGGCATCGGTCACCATATGACCCGCATCGGAAATCAGTGCCAGCGAATTGGCCATGAAGCCTGCTGCCACTTCGACTACGGCAAAGCCTAAAGTCAGTGCCAGCGCGGCCGCCAGGGCTGCCTGGCTGCGGTGTTCGTTGAAGTGGGCGTGTTGCGCGTCGCCATCCAGATGGGCGTGCAGGTGCGTGGAATCGTGGTTTTGCATGGTGGCCTGAATATATCAGCAATGTTTTCTTCGGAAAACACTTGTCACAGAGGGAAGTGCTCTCTATAATGCTGGCTCTCGGGCGGTTAGTTCAGCTGGTTAGAATACTTGGTCGACATCCAAGGGGTCGGGGATTCGAATTCCTCACCGCCCACCAGAACATTTTTATGTAGTACCATTGCAAAAGACACGGGCGGTTAGTTCAGCTGGTTAGAATACTTGGTCGACATCCAAGGGGTCGGGGATTCGAATTCCTCACCGCCCACCAGACATTTTGTAAGAGCGAGAAAGGCACACCGGTTATGACACCGCGAACTACCATCAAGGTTGGTGAGTGACGCTAGTCGATCGGCTTTCTTTTGCTTGTTCAATTGAAGAAAAACGCGGCTAGCCCGCGTTTTTTTTCGTCCATTTTTCCCAGCATTACCTTTTTCTTCCGGAGATCCATAATGGTTTCAGTCCGACTGCCCGACGGTTCCGTCCGTCAATTCGATGCCCCGCTGACCGTGGCACAAGTTGCGTCCAACATCAGCACCAGCCTGGGCAAAGCCGCCCTGGCCGGCAAGGTGGATGGCAAAGTCGTAGACACTTCCTTCCTGATCGAGAAGGATTCCGACGTCGCAATCGTGACCGACAAGGATCCGGAAGGCCTGGAAGTCATTCGTCACTCGACCGCCCACTTGCTGGCTTATGCCGTCAAGGAGCTGTTCCCTGACGCGCAGGTAACCATCGGCCCGGTGATCGAAAACGGCTTCTACTACGACTTCTCCTACAAGCGTCCGTTTACCCCGGACGACCTGGTGGCGATCGAAAAGAAGATGGCCGAACTGGCCAAGAAGGACGAGCAGGTGACCCGCAAGGTCCTGCCGCGCGACGAGGCTGTGGCGTACTTCAAGTCGATCAACGAACACTACAAGGCCGAGATCATTGCCTCGATCCCGTCCAACGAAGACGTGTCGCTGTACACCGAGGGCAATTTCACCGACCTGTGCCGCGGCCCGCACGTGCCGTCGACCGGCAAGCTGAAAGTCTTTAAGCTGATGAAGCTGGCCGGCGCCTACTGGCGCGGCGACAGCAAGAACGAAATGCTGCAGCGTGTGTATGGCACCGCCTGGACCAAGAAGGAAGACCAGGAACAGTACCTGTTCCAACTGGAAGAAGCCGAGAAGCGCGACCACCGCAAGCTGGGCAAGCAGCTGGACTTCTTCCATTTCCAGGACGAGGCTCCGGGCCTGGTGTTCTGGCATCCGAAGGGCTGGACCATCTGGCAGCAAGTGGAGCAGTACATGCGCCGCAAGTACCAGGAAAACGGCTACCAGGAAGTGAAGGCGCCGCAGATCCTGGACGCTTCGCTGTGGGGCAAGACCGGCCACTGGGAAAACTACCGCGAGAACATGTTCGTGACCGAGTCCGAAAACCGTTCCTACGCGCTGAAGCCAATGAACTGCCCGGGCCACGTGCAGATCTTCAACAGCGACCTGCGTTCCTACCGCGACCTGCCGCTGCGCTACGGTGAATTCGGCCAGTGCCACCGCAACGAGCCTTCGGGCGCGCTGCACGGCATCATGCGCGTGCGCGGCTTCACCCAGGACGACGGCCACATCTTCTGCACCAACGAGCAGATCGAGCCGGAAGTGGTGGCCTTCCACCAGCAGGCGATGGAAGTCTATAAAGATTTCCATTTCGAGAACATCGACGTCAAGCTGGCGCTGCGTCCGGATAACCGTATCGGCGACGACGAAGTGTGGGATAAAGCTGAAGAAGCGCTGCGCTCCGGCCTGCGTGCTTGCGGCGTAACCTGGACCGAGTTGCCGGGCGAGGGTGCTTTCTACGGTCCGAAGATCGAGTATCACCTGAAGGATTCGCTGGGCCGCCCATGGCAAGTCGGCACCATGCAGGTCGACTTCTTCATGCCTGGCCGCCTGGGTGCGGAATATGTGGCGGATGACAACACCCGCAAGACTCCGGTCATGCTGCACCGTGCAATCGTGGGCTCGCTCGAGCGCTTCATCGGCATCCTGATCGAGAACTACGCCGGCGCGCTGCCGATGTGGCTTGCTCCTCAGCAAGTATCGATTCTGAACATCAGCGATGCGCAGGCGGATTACTGTAAAGCGCTTGAATCCAGGCTGCGCAAGCTGGGCTTCCGCGTTGCTGCTGATTTGCGCAACGAGAAGATTACGTATAAAATCCGCGAACATTCCGTCCAAAAAGTGCCTTTCATCCTCGTGGTGGGCGACAAAGAACGGGATGCCAACACCGTGGCCGTGCGTGCGCGGGGCAATGTCGATCTGGGCGTCATGTCGATCGAAGCCCTGGTGGAGCGACTTCAGAACGACGTCGATTCCAAAGCCTAATGCGGGGAGCCCCGCAACCGGCCCACTAAATTAACATTGAAGGAAACTACAATAGCTACTGACAAGTCCCATCGCATCAATGGCGAGATCACCCATCCCGAAATGCGTCTGTCGGGCGTGGACAACGAACCGCTGGGCATCGTAAGCCTGGCCGAAGCCTTCCGCCTGGCGGAAGAGGCCGATGTCGACCTGGTCGAGATCGCGCCGAACGCGAATCCTCCAGTCTGCCGACTGATGGATTACGGTAAGTTCAAGTATTCGGAACAGAAAAAGGCGCACGAAGCCAAGTTGAAGCAGAAGGTGATCTCGGTGAAGGAAGTCAAATTCCGTCCGGGCACCGATGATGGCGACTACAACATCAAGCTGCGCAACCTGATCAAGTTCCTGGAAGACGGTGACAAGACCAAGATCACCCTGCGTTTCCGCGGCCGTGAAATGGCCCACCAGGACATCGGTATGCGCATGCTCGAGCGCCTGAAGGCTGACCTGGAGCCGCACGGCCAGGTTGAGCAGTTCCCTAAGATGGAAGGCCGCCAGATGATTATGGTGCTGGCGCCGAAGAAGAAGAAGTAAAACCGGTAAACCAATGTCTGGCCCGCAGGGTCAGGCACTGTCCTGCGAACGCCGTTGGCTTCAATGAGGCCAGCGGCGTTTGCATTTTGGTGTCTGGCCCTGCGGGTCAGACACCGAACTACCGGTTTTGAGAAAAGCTGTGCTATACTCCCGGGTTCCCGTGAGAGTAGGCACCAAAAGTGCAGTAGAGTTGCTGCCACCTACAATCCGGTCATTATTGGAGCATTCACATGCCAAAAATGAAAACCAAGAGCTCCGCGAAAAAGCGTTTTCGCGTGCGCCCAGGTGGCACCGTTAAGTCGGGCATGGCTTTCAAACGCCACATCCTGACCAAGAAGACCACCAAAAACAAGCGTCAACTGCGTGGCACCCGTAACATCAATGCGTCCGACGTTCAGAGCGTCTACCGCATGATGCCATCCGCTTAATCTCACTCGTTATTTAAGGAGCTACTATGCCTCGAGTAAAACGTGGGGTTACCGCGCGTGCCCGTCATAAAAAAGTACTGAACCTGGCCAAGGGTTACCGCGGTCGTCGCAGCAAAGTATTCCGTATTGCCAAGCAAGCAGTGATGCGCGCTGGCCAGTACGCATACCGCGACCGTCGTAACAAGAAGCGCGTCTTCCGCGCCCTGTGGATCACCCGTATCAACGCGGCTGCCCGCGAACACGGCGTAACCTACAGCGTGTTCATGAACGGTCTGAAGAAGGCCGCTATTGAACTGGACCGTAAGGTCCTGGCTGATATGGCTGTGATGGACAAGCCTGCATTTGCAGCGATTGTCAACGTCGTCAAAGCCAAGATCGCTGCTTAATTGCCAGTGATGCGCGCTGTCTCCGGGCAGCGCTCATAAGAAGCGGGACATGGCTTAGCTATGTCCCGTTTTTAATTTCCAAAACAGGAAAACGTCGGATGAACTCGCTCGAACAACTCGTCGTCTCCGCGCAGGCTGACTTCCTCGCCGCCGTAGACGCTGCCGCACTTGAAAACGCCAAAGCCAAGTACCTTGGCAAGACTGGCCAGATCACCGAAATGATGAAGGGCCTGGGCAAACTGGACCCTGAAGAGAAAAAGGCGCAGGGCGCCCTGATTAACGCCGCCAAGGTGCAGATCGAGACCGCGCTGACCGCGCGCCGTGATGCGCTGGCGGAAGCACAGCTGCAACTGCGCCTGAATGCTGAAGCGATCGACGTGACGCTGCCGGGCCGTGGCCGTTCCAAGGGCGGCATCCATCCTGTGATGCGCACCTGGGAACGCGTGGAAGAGATCTTCCGCTCGATCGGCTTTGACGTTGCTGCCGGCCCTGAGATCGAAACCGACTGGACCAACTTCACCGCACTGAATTCGCCTGAGAACCATCCGGCGCGTTCGATGCAGGATACCTTCTACGTTGAAGGCAACGACAGCACCGGCAAGCCGTTGCTCCTGCGTACCCATACCTCGCCGATGCAGGTGCGCTACGCCCGCAACAACAAGCCGCCGATCAAGGTGATTGCGCCGGGCCGCACCTACCGCGTCGATTCCGATGCGACCCACTCGCCGATGTTCCACCAGGTGGAAGGCCTGTGGATCGCGGAAGACATTTCCTTCGCCGACCTGAAGGGCGTGTACCTGAATTTCGTTAAGGCTTTCTTTGAGACGGACGACCTGCAAGTGCGTTTCCGTCCTTCGTATTTCCCGTTCACCGAACCGTCGGCGGAAATCGATATTGCGTTTGGCAGCGGCCCGCTGAAAGGCCGTTGGCTGGAAGTTTCCGGCTCGGGCCAGGTGCATCCGAATGTGGTGCGCAATTTCGGCCTGGATCCGGAAAAGTACATCGGCTTTGCGTTCGGCTCCGGCCTTGAGCGCCTGACGATGCTGCGCTATGGCGTCAATGACCTGCGCCTGTTCTATGAAGGCGATTTGCGCTTCCTGAAGCAGTTCAACTAAAACCGGCAAGGCCGTGTCTGACCCGCAGGGTCAGACACCTGTATGCCTAAGCCGCTGGCCGATGAACTGCACGTGTCTGACCCTGCGGGTCAGACACAGGTTTACCGGTTTTAAAAAATACGAAAAGGCTGACTATGCAATTCTCTGAAAACTGGCTGCGCACGATGGTCGATCCGAAGATGACTTCGGATGAACTGGCACACATGCTGACCATGTCCGGCCTCGAAGTGGAAGACATCGATCCTGTTGCGCCGCCGTTCACCAACGTGGTGGTAGGCCATGTGCGCGAAACCGCCAAGCACCCGAACGCCGACCGCCTGAACGTCTGCCAGGTCGACGTAGGCACTGGCACCTTGCTGAACATCGTCTGCGGCGCGCCAAACGTGCGCCCGGGCCTGAAAGTGGCATGCGCCATGGCCGGCGCCGTGCTGCCTCCAGGCGCCGACGGCAAGCCGTTCGAAATCAAAGTGGGCCAGCTGCGCGGCGTCGAGTCGCAAGGCATGCTGTGCTCCGCGCGCGAACTGAAGCTGTCGGAAGACCACGGCGGCCTGATCGAGCTGCCGGACGACGCGCCGATCGGCCAGAACATCCGCGACTACTTCGCGCTGAACGACCTGAAATTCACCATCAAGCTGACCCCGAACAAGGCGGACTGCCTGTCCGTGCTGGGCGTGGCGCGTGAAGTGGCTGCGCTGACCGGTTCGCAACTGAACCTGCCGCAGAACCGCATCGTGCCGGTCACGCTGGACGAAAAGCTGGCGGTGAAGGTGAGCGCGCCTGACCTGTGCGGCCGCTTCGCCGGCCGTGTGATCCGCGGCCTGAACGCTAAAGCCGAAACGCCGGCCTGGATGAAGCAGCGCCTGGAGCGCAGCGGCCAGCGTCCTGTGTCGGCGCTGGTGGACATTTCCAACTATGTGATGCTGGAAATGGGCCGTCCTTCGCACGTGTTCGACCTGGACAAGATTCACGGTTCGCTGGACGTCCGCTGGGGCAAGAAGGGCGAGCAGATCAAGCTCCTGAACGGCAACACCATCGAAGTCGACGAGTGGGTTGGTGTGATTGCCGACGACAAGGAACTGGAATCGCTGGCCGGCATCATGGGCGGCGACGCCACCGCCGTGTCGGACGACACCGCCAACATCTACCTGGAAGCTGCATTCTGGTGGCCGAACGCCATCCAGGGCCGCGCTCGCAAGTACAACTTCTCGACCGATGCGGCGCACCGCTTCGAGCGTGGCGTGGATTACGCGACCATCCCTGAGCACCTGGAGCGCATCACCGCGCTGCT
Organism: Pseudoduganella sp.; assembly: GCA_039593645.1. Taxonomy (GTDB): domain Bacteria; phylum Pseudomonadota; class Gammaproteobacteria; order Burkholderiales; family Burkholderiaceae_D; genus Rugamonas. The sequence goes on along the minus strand of JBCNOX010000009.1, from coordinate 1,061 downwards.
GGTGGAGATCTGCGGTACGCCTGATACCAAAGTCGGTCCGATCGACGACCAGATCGTCAACCTGCCGCAGCGCGCTCCTGTGCAGATGCGCACCGCCCGTGCCGCCAAGGTGATCGGTGTTGCGCTGACCGACGACATGATCGCCGACATCTTCAAGCGCCTGGGCCTGGAGTTCACGCTGACTGACGGCGTGTTCTCGGTGACCGCGCCGTCCTACCGTTTCGACATCGAAATTGAAGAAGACCTGATCGAAGAAGTGGCCCGCGTGTACGGCTTCGAAAACATCCCGACCCGGCCGCCAGTGGCAGCCAACGAGATGCGCATTGCGCCGGAAAACACCCGCTCGATCTTCGCCGTGCGCCACCAGTTGGCCGACCTGGGTTACCAGGAAGTGGTCAACATGAGCTTCGTGGAAGCGCAGTGGGAACTGGACTTCAACGGCAACGACAGCCCGATCAAGCTGCAGAACCCGATCGCATCGCAGATGTCCGTCATGCGTTCGTCGCTGATCGGCAGCCTGGTAGCCAATGTGCGCTACAACGTCAACCGCAAGCAGCCGCGCGTGCGCCTGTTCGAAGTTGGCGCCATCTTCAAGCGCGACGCCTCTGTGCAGGACGGCCCGCTGACCGTGGCCGGCTACGACCAGCCGCAGCGCGTGGCCGCCATGGCCTACGGGCCGGTAGCGGACGAGCAGTGGGGCCAGAAAGCCCGCGATGTCGACTTCTTCGACGTCAAGGCCGACCTGGAAGCCCTGTTTGCGCCGCGCCAGCTGCGCTTTGCCAAGCTGGCCCACCCGGCCCTGCACCCAGGCCGTGCCGCTTCGGTGGAACTGGACGGCAAAGTGATCGGCTTCATCGGCGAGCTGCATCCACGCTGGCTGCAAAAGCATGACCTGCCGAAGGCGCCGGTGCTGTTCGAGGTTGATGCCGTTGCGCTACAGCAACGCGACGTGCCAGAATACGAAGAGATTTCGAAGTTCCCAGGTACCACGCGCGACGTCGCCCTGGTGGTGAAACAAGCCGTTCCAGTGCAGGACCTGCTCGACGCCTTCCATGGCGCGG